>JBNMOX010000282.1:0-3420 GCA_051275835.1 Patiriisocius sp. | reverse complement strand
ATACACTATAAAAAACTGGAGAAATATGACCGTTTGATAAAAAGAAAAGATCTTCATCTCTTCCGTTCATGTCAAATCCTTCTTTACGCTGCATCACTTCTTGATACAGGGCTACAAGAAATTCTGCGCAGCCTAAAGAGCCTCCAGGGTGTCCAGAATTTACTTTATGTACTTGTCTTACAATATCTCTACGCACCTGAGTAACAAATGCTTCTAATTGGGTAATATCTGCCATGGTATGTTTTAGTTTCTGCGTCAAAAATACCTTTTTAAAGCCCCAAGTCAAAATAGAGCTAAATGAGGTTATTAACGATTTTTAGGTTTTAGTTAACATTGTTTGATTCTTTTAAAATTTCTGAAGTAATGAAGCAAATATTGAGATGATTTTTCATTTGCCATCCATCAAAAAAATTTGTCAATCGTAAATATTCATTCGTAAATCAACTGTATCTTTGCCTATTCATCAAAACTTCCTCATGGATTTTAAACTTGAAGCTACAGATGTCAATTCGCAAGCGCGTGCGGCAACCATTACCTTAGACCATGGAACCATTGAAACTCCTATTTTTATGCCTGTGGGTACTGTAGGGACAGTAAAAGGAGTGCACCAAAAAGAACTTCGGGATGAGATAAAACCAGATGTTATTTTAGGGAATACCTATCATTTATACTTGCGTCCAGGAATCGATATTCTTGAAAAAGCAGGAGGTTTACACAAGTTTATGAACTGGGATAGTAATATCTTAACAGATAGCGGTGGCTATCAAGTATATTCTTTATCTGACAATAGAAAAATTAAAGAAGAAGGAGTGAAGTTTAAATCTCATATAGATGGAAGTTTTCATTTTTTCACACCCGAGAATGTGATGGAAGTACAGCGTAGTATTGGGGCTGATATTATTATGGCTTTTGATGAATGCACCCCATATCCATGCGATTATAATTATGCCAAGCGTTCTATGCATATGACGCATCGTTGGCTGGAACGTTGTTTGATACATTTGGACAAGACTCCTTTGAAGTATGATTATAATCAAACTTTTTTCCCTATCGTACAGGGAAGCACCTATAAGGACTTGCGTAAGCAATCTGCAGAATATATAGCAGGGGTAGGAGCAGAAGGAAATGCTATTGGTGGTTTATCTGTGGGGGAACCTGCAGAAGAAATGTATGCCATGACTGAGGTGGTTACCGAAATTTTACCCAAAGACAAACCGCGTTATTTAATGGGAGTTGGTACACCAATTAACTTGTTAGAGAATATTGCCCTTGGAATTGATATGTTTGATTGTGTAATGCCAACCCGAAATGGTAGAAATGGGATGTTATTTACAGCTCATGGAACCATTAACATAAAAAATAAAAAATGGGAAGCAGATTTTAATGCTATTGACGAAATGGCAATTACATGGGTAGATACAGAGTATAGTAAAGCATACTTGCGTCATTTGTTTACCGTGAATGAAATGCTTGGAAGACAAATTGCAACCATACATAATCTTGGTTTCTATTTATGGTTGGTGCGTGAAGCTAGAAAACATATCTTAGCAGGTGATTTTGTTACATGGAAAAATAGGATGGTGAAACAAATGGATAAAAGGCTCTAACGCTAGATATATGCTAAGCATACTCGATAAGTATATTTTGAAACGCTATATAGGAACATTCTTGCTCCTATTGCTCCTATTTATACCTATTGGCATTATTGTAAATCTTGCAGAGAAAATTGATAAGATTCTAGATAATGAAGTTCCTTTCTTTGAAGTGGTCGTGTATTACATAGATTTTACTATTTATTTTGCCAATTTATTATTTCCTTTATTTTTATTTTTATCTGTGATTTGGTTCACCTCCAAGTTGGCAAATAATACAGAGATTATTGCTTTCTTAAGTAGTGGGGTATCCTATTATCGTTTTTTACGTCCCTATATGATAGGTGCCACTATTGTGTGTGTAGGAGCTTTCTTCTTAGGAATGTTTATAGCACCTAAAGCTAGTTTAGGGTTTAATGAGTTTTCATTTAAGTATTTAAAACGCGGCAAGCAGGATCGTGAAAAATCTAATGTGTATCGGCAGATTAATGACAATGACTACATCTATGTGAGTTATTTTAATGTTACAGAAAAAAGTGGAAGTAATTTCACGCTAGAGCATTTTGAAGATAAAAAAATGACCTACAAATTGGCCGCCAACCGAATTAAATTTAACGAAATAGATAGTACTTACTCCTTGTTTAACTATACAAAACGTAGGGTAGGAGTAGATGATGATAGTATTGAACGTGGAAAACGTTTAGACACGGTTTTTAGTTTTGATTTAGATGACTTAACTCCTGTAAAATATATAGCTGAAACATTAAACCTTCCAGAACTGAATGATTTTATTAGTAGAGAAAAACAAAAAGGTTCTTCCTTTATAAGTTCTTATGAAGTGGTACGTCATAAACGATGGAGTTTACCTGTTTCTGCCTACATATTAACCATTATAGCTGTGGCGGTTTCTTCTGTAAAACGGCGTGGAGGTATGGGTGTAAACCTAGCCATTGGTATTGCTATAGGTATGGTCTTTATTTTCTTCGATAAGATTTTTGGAACCCTAGCAGCTCAAAGTGATTTTTCACCCTTTGTAGCTTCTTGGGCACCTAATATTGTGTTTGCTTTCTTGGCTATTTATTTATTACGTAATGCAAAACGCTAAACTCCTTAATTATCTTCATTTACATTTTATAGTCTTTATATGGGGCTTCACCGCTGTGTTGGGTGCACTTATAAGTATTGATGCTATTCCTTTAGTTTGGTATAGAATGAGTATAGCTTCTATATTAATTTTGGGGTGGGTCGCTTATAAGAAGATCCCTTTAAAATTTAGCCCAAAAATAATAGTCGTTTTTTTGTTGGCCGGAGCAATTATAGCTATTCATTGGCTTACTTTTTTTGCTGCTATTAAAGTAGCTAATGTTTCTATTACCTTAGCAATTATGTCTACAGGATCTCTTTTTGCAGCCATTTTAGAACCTATTTTTTATAAACGAAAAGTGATCTGGTATGAATTGGTATTTGGACTTATTGTGGTAGTTGGTTTGTACATCATATTTCAAGTAGAAGGTGATTATACGTGGGGTATTGTATTGGCCTTGATCTCTGCTTTTTTGAGTGCTGTATTCTCGGTTATCAATGGGAAATTGGCAAAACAATATAATGCCAGCGCTATTTCATTTTATGAACTTTTCTTTGGTGTTTGTTGTATCTCGCTATACATATTGTTTAGTGGTGGTTTTGATGCTTCGTTTTTTACTCTATCACAAACAGATTGGGGCTATTTATTTATTTTAGCCTCTGCTTGTACCGCCTATGCCTTTATAGCTTCGGTACATATCATGAAATGGATTAGTCCGTATACCGTCATGTTAACCATTAATAT
>JBNMOX010000281.1:0-3422 GCA_051275835.1 Patiriisocius sp. | reverse complement strand
CTCATCCATTTTTTCCAACTTAGTGGTTTGTTCTAATTTTTCAATAATGATTTGTTGGTCTTTAAGGTTTTGCTCCAAGGCTTTTTCTTTCTCTTTTTTCAATAGGTTCTTTCGGTAACCAATACTCAAGGAGAAGCTGGTCAATAAAAAAATCATGGTTGCAGGGACGTATTTTAGATACTTCGGGTTAGCATAAGCGATCCTAATGCCAAGTGCATCCAAACCCATAAATAATGGGAAGCTACAGAGTAATAGAATTACTGGAGTCATCGCAATAAACCAGATTATTTTTAAGAGCGGTGGTTGCTCCTTTGCTCTGGTGGCTAACCAAAAAGGAAAGAGTAAACCAAAAAATACGACCAATACCGTAGAGATGGACTCAAAAAAATAAAACATGGATGGGGACAAAAATATATATAGATAACCTGAGATGTATACGGAAATAGTAAGCGGAATAATTCTTTTAGAATAAATAGAAGTAGCCCTATAATTAAAATAGGTTTCCGTAAATTTTAGCAGACCTATAAGGAAGAACAATAAGCCTAGACTAAATAAATCTGCATTGTATTTGTTCAATTCAGGAAAAGGAATATAACAGACATAGAAGTCGCTACTAAAAAACAATAATAAAAATACCCCAAGGATAAAAGTGGTAAAATAGAAATGGATGCGTTCTCTTTCAATAAAAAATAGACAAAGAAAAAAAATAAACTGGATGCTGAGAATGCCTCCGATGAACGAGTTTGCAATCGCTTCGTGGACTTGCTGTGGAAAGACAGAACTAGCGTCAATATGAAATAATCTAATTAGTGTTGGCATACGTCTATATGGGTTCACGCCTTCTAATCGAATATATAGGTCAAGGGTATCCGCAGTCTGTAGTTCTACTTTAAAAAAAGTGGCCCAAAAATTATAAGGACGCTCACTAAGTGGTACCGCATTCCCGGTGCGTTGGTGGGTAAAGTCTCCCTTGTTTTTTGAAGTATAAATATCTACATAATTAAATACTAAGAACTCTAGTCCATAATAACCGACTTGGAGTAGCTGTTCTCCATTAAAAAAATTCGTACCAATCAGCTGTGCTTTTATCCAATATACGTTATCTTCTTTTGCTAAAACATTAACGTTATTGTCTGTCCATTTCCAATCCTCCTGATGTAAAAGAAGGTCTTCAAAAGTAGTCATTGAATCAGGTGCTTCTACTAATTGAATATTTCTAATTTGGTTAAATCTAAATGGAATCTCAGCAGCAGCATCAAACGTCCAAGGAACCTCATTCCTAAATTCACCTTTAAATTGATATTCATATTCAAGATAAGGACTCAATTTTTTCACCTGTTTGGCTCGTAACGATAAGTAGTAAGGAACCTCTCCTGCGCGCACTCCTTCCACCCTAATATAAAGTCGAGCGTTTTCGGTGGAATCGAGCCCAAAGCCAATTACCTGTTGATCAACAGGTATAGACTTGTTGATGACAGCTAAATCAAAACCTGTTTGTTGTTGTTCCACTCGCCCATCTTCATGAATTAAATAAGCATCTATTTTTTCCCAACTTTTAATAAAACCGTTCATAAAAAATAAGCAAGTATCCCTGTAATGTTTCCCCGCCAGAAGATTTAACTTCATCCAATATACTTTGTCCGCCTCGAAATTTTCTCTGGTATTATTTTCCCCAAAAAGCGCATCATTAGCTGCCACTTCTTCAAAAGAGGTATTTCCTTTTTCATCTTTAAATACCTCAATCGTGTTTTCTAAATAAGTATATTCTTCCGTAATCTCTTGTGTCTGCTTACCTGAAATGACTTGCAGGGTGTTTTGGTCAGCTTGCGCTAGCAGCGGAAGTGTAGTCCATAAGGTGACGAATAAAAATAGCAGGTTAGCCTTGGAAAAAGATTGTTTGGAAAGAAGAGTAGCAAGACTGAGAAGGGAATTATAGACTGGTTTTAAGCTCAAAATAATTAGTGTAAGTTTTGTTCTCATTTTTGGTTTTAATTATAGTAAGTATTAACTAAAAAATAAAAACAGCTAATTGTTCAGAAAAATATTTTGTTAAAATACAGTATAAGTTGAACATCACCAAAACATTCTAGGGAATTCAATCAAACATTTATCCGTTATCTCCGCACTTTTCGCTTGCAAACATCCATCGCTGGTATTGAATACTCTACCTGTTGCCGTCGGGCAGGCTGCAAGGTGTCCGATGCCTAATCATCATATAAAAACTTCATTTACATTTAGTTAAATATTATAATAATCACAATATGATGATTTTGTGCTTCTTTTCTTTTTTCTAAGAATGAAAAAATGCTAGCCTTTGATGAAAAAGTGAAGTGGATTAAGCAGGGATACTCGCAATTTTGTGGTGTCAAGAGAAAGGGGAACAATTACACTATATTTTTTTACCTCAAAAAAACAATTATGAAAAAATTATTTTTTACACTCTTATTATCCGCATACTGTTTATGCATTCATGCACAAACCTTAACCAATAGTTCCTGGTCAACCAATCTTCCAGGTGCTCCTACTACCTTTTATCATTACTTCGCTTTGGATACCCTATCTATAAGTGATAATGGAGGTGTAGATTATTTTAAAGTAGCCGTTTTTGAAGAAAATGGAGATACGTTGACGGTGCAGGATATAACACCACTCAATTGTATGACGTCGGAGATCGGCGTTTATACTTTTTCAATTGTAAATGATACTTTAGTATTTACCACGGTGAGCGACCCTTGTGGAAATAGAAATTTCGCTTTTCAACAAGGTACATGGGTGAAAAGCCAAACCTACGTCAACCAAGCTGCTACTGGGAACAACAATGGTAGCTCCTGTGAAAACGCTTACACGACCCTTCACGATGCCTTAGAAAATTACAAGGAAAATGATGTAATCTGGGTAGCCGCTGGTACCTATTTACCCGAAAATCTTAGCGCATGGTCAGATGATACTAAACGAACATTTTACCTCCACCAGAATGTCTCTATTTATGGGGGCTTTAATGGTACGGAAACGGCACTTGACCAGCGTGACCCTGCTGCCAATGTGACCATTCTCTCTGGTGATATTGATGAGGATGACATAGCCAATGATTTTGACAATAACCGGGCAGACAATGTCAATAATGTGGTCGTCGTTGATACACTCTCTACTTTCTCCGTTCTTGATGGCTTCACCATTTCGGGCGGTCAAGCGAATGACGAAATTGATTTTTCTAATCCGGATTTTTTTAAATTCATGGGGAGTGCAATTTACGGGAGAGGTGTGTTGCACCTCAGTAACTGCACGATTGAAGCTAATTATTCGATATTTAACGCTGCGGTTGATTTTTCAGGATTTGCAACCGCCGGCAGTAGCGTACGGAACTGTCTTTTCCATAACAACAGATCTGAGAATGCCGTTGCGGCCTTAAGTTTTGGATTTAC
>JBNMOX010000280.1:0-3425 GCA_051275835.1 Patiriisocius sp. | reverse complement strand
TTCCCTTGCGCTCTTTCTTCATTTCCTTTATAATCACCAGTAGCGATAGCATTTTTAACTTCCGTAAATTTAAATCCAAATAAACGCTGTGACTCTCTATCTCTTAAAAAGTTATATGCAGCCACCAATTCATTTTGAATTTGAATATAGGTCTTGTAGGATGTTTCACGATCACTCTTTACCGTAATAATAGCTTTATCAGGATTATCTGAAGATGACAAATCTCTTTTTCCTTTACAATAGGTACAGGATCCATCACCACCATTATCTAAAAAAGCAATAGCTGCCTCTCTGATATCTTCTATATTCATCAAGTCATTGTCTGCAAGAATTTGATTTTCTTTATTTACAGTAACAACAAAAATGTTCTTTTCTTTAATATCTACAGGAGGTTGTTCATCTTGCTTTGGCGGCAATTGACGTGCAATTCCTTTATCTTTTTCAATGGTAGTTGTTACCAAGAAAAAGATAAGCAATAGGAATGCAATATCTGCCATAGACCCAGCATTCACCTCTGGTGTTGCTCTTCTTCCCATATTATCGAGTTGTTAATTTTTTTACTCCGCTAAATGCCATGGTAACTACGGCTACAATAGCCAATATGTAAAAGGCATACAGACCAGTCCCAATATATCTTGAGGTCTGAACTGTTACAAGCTCTCCATCTTTTGTATAAGATTCCACTCCTTCTGCCATGAAATAAGCTATGACAAATACGAGTACAAAAGCACCTACAGACATGAGTGTTTTCTTGATGTCTCCATCTGCTAATCCTCTAAGGACAAACAAGATTACCAACACCAATAATATTGCAAATGTGATATAAGCTACATAAAGAAAAGGATCTAAACCTTCTCCTCCACTAGCTATCACAGCTTCGTCTCCTTTTGCTACTAACATCCCCCAAAGAACGACACCAGCCAAACCAAGAACTAAAGCTACTATTTTAAAAATTTTATGTAAACCCATTGTTTGGTTCTTTTAAAGATTATTTTTTGTTTTTGTAGTCAATCAACATATCAATCAATGTGATTGATGCATCTTCCATACTGTTTACAATACTGTCAATTTTTGCAATAATGTAATTATAAAAGATTTGAAGAATAATAGCTACTACCAAACCAAATACAGTTGTTAACAAGGCTACTTTAATACCACCTGCGACCAATGAAGGGTTCATATCGCCTGCTGCTTCAATTTTATCAAAGGCTGTAATCATACCAATTACTGTACCCATAAACCCAAGCATAGGAGCCAAGGCGATAAATAATGACACCCAAGAAACGTTTTTCTCTAATTGTCCCATTTGTACACCTCCGTAAGCTACTACAGCTTTTTCTGCAGCTTCAATGCTTTCGTCTGCGCGATCTAATCCTTGATAATAAATAGATGCTACAGGTCCTTTCGTATTTCTACAAATTTCTTTTGCAGCTTCAAGACCACCACTGTTAAGAGCATCTTCCACACTAGTTGCCAATTTCTGAGTATTGGTTGTTGAAAGATTTAAGAAGATAATTCTTTCAATTGCCATAGCAAGACCTAATATTAAACATACTAGTACAATTCCCATAAAGCCTGGACCCCCTTGAATGAAACGCTCTTTCAATTTTTGGTGCCATGTTCTGTTATCTACTTCGTCTCCTGATGCATCATCTTGCACAAAGGTTACCGTAGCTGCTTCTACTAATGAGGTTGAATTTGTTGGTGCTCCAGCATTTGCTGTTAATGTTCCCGCGAAAACTAGTGCGGCAATTGCCATAATAGAAAATAATTTTTTCATTGATATAGACTTAAAGTTTAGTTTTGATTTAGGTTTTAATTTAGGTTTTAAAGATATAAAAATATTTGTGTAAACAACAAGAATATTTAGGTTGCTGTCGTAATTTATTAGTATTCGTTACACTTGACCGTCTCATACCCGCTAATAACTAACAGTTTACTAAAGTTCTAAGAGAAGGTTTGTCTTTCAGTTTACATCAATTTTTATACCAATAATCAAAACTAATGCCATTTCAAAACTTTCTATTCATCAATAATGAGGATTAAAACACCTCTCAAAAGTGAATGGACACTACCCTAACCCTGTTGCATTTTTTGGCTCCTTGCTCAATTAATATTAATAATCTCAAATAGAGAATCTGGAGCAAGCATAAAAACCAACAAGCCTCCTGGGCTTGGGTGTATTCTTTTAAAGACACAACCTTAAGCTAAAATTAAGATGAACTGCGTTGATCCCAAAATAGAATCTGGAGCAAGCATAGATATCCCCAAACAGCCTATTGCTGTTTGAAATATTTTATTTAGAGAAAACACCTTAAGCCTTTGGCTTGGTGTTTTCTCTAAATAAAATATCCCGCAACTGTAAAGTTACGGGATATCCTTTTGCAGAGAGGAAGGGATTCGAACCCTCGATACGTTGCCGTATACACGCTTTCCAAGCGTGCGCCTTAAGCCACTCGGCCACCTCTCTAGTTTTTCTTTACAAAGAAACAATTTTTAATATTTCAGTAGATACTATTCTTGCTAAAATATTAACTCATTTCACCTCGTAAGGAAGTCTCAAATATTGTTTTAAAATCTTGCTGTCCATCTTGCCGAGCTAACAAATACATTAATTTAGTCAAAGCTGCTTCGGTTGTAATGTCTTTTCCGTTAATAACACCCATCTTTTTGAGAGCCATACTAGTCTCATAGTGACCCATAGCAACACTACCCCCTGGACATTGCGTTACATTAATCACCGGAATGCCTGTGTCAACAACTCTTTGTAGCGCAGCAATAAACCAAGCCTCGGTGGTTAAATTTCCACTTCCATATGTCTCAAGAATAAGTCCTTTTATGGAGTTAAGAGAAAAGAAATGCTCTATGGTTTCTTTCGTAATTCCTGGAAACATTTTAACTAACATAATATTTGATTCTAATGTTTTTTGAACCCGCAAGGCTTCATTAGAAGGCACCAATAATGCATTATAATTTATCGAGAGATGTACTCCACTCTCTGCCAATGCAGGATAATTTAAAGAAGCAAATGCTTCAAAATGCTCCGCGTTTACTTTTGTAGTACGAGTTGCTCTATACAGTTTATATTCAAAATACAAGCCTACCTCTCTAATAACGGAGACATTTTCTTCTTTTAAAGCAGCTAACTGTATAGAAGTAATTAAATTTTCCTTAGCGTCTGTACGCAAATCTCCAATTGGCAATTGAGACCCCGTAAAGATGACTGGTTTACTTAAATTCTCTAACATAAAACTTACCGCAGAGGCACTGTAGGACATCGTATCACTTCCGTGCAATACTACAAAGCCGTCAAAAAGGTCATAATGATTTTCTATAATAGTCACTAATTGCTGCCAATAGGCGGGAGACATATTAGAACTGTCAATAGGCTTTTCAAAACTATAGGTGTCTATATCGCAATCTAA
>JBNMOX010000279.1:0-3433 GCA_051275835.1 Patiriisocius sp. | reverse complement strand
GCGTCTTGTGATTGATCTCCCGAAGAATAGGAAATATTAAGAGGAAAATTAAAATTCAAACTAGCACCACCCTCTGCAAATGAACTTCCATTTCCAAGAGGCGCATTGGTTCCATTACCATCGTCAAATGCTCGTACGTTATTTCCCTGGGTTGTAGTAAACTCTGCACCCGCAACACCATTAGTATCATGCCATCCAAAAGGAGAAGCAATAGCATTATCTGGATTAGATATAGAAGCACGGCCTCCATAATAAGGTGACTCAACAGGCAAAGGAAATACATGGTAACTTCCTATCAAAGCAGTTTCCGCAAGTGGTCCAATAAACGAGGACTCTTCAACAATAGTGTTTATTTTAGTATCAATAGTATTAGAATGATCGTGTTCTCCTTTTGTATCAAATGAACAAGAAGACATTAAATCTCTTTTATCAACAATAGCACCTGAAGAAGCATCTACATAAAAGTTGTAGGCATGGCCTGCTCCTTTTTCATATATAAAAACCTCATATACCGAAATTACTCCTGTAATTTTACTGTAAAAATAATACGGTTTCACAGTAACCGCTCTATTTGAGATTGATGGAACACTAAATGTATACGTATTTGTTTCTATATTTTCTGTCAATTGACTAAGGCCCGTCACAGTTCCATAGCTCATTTGCTGAGCAACATTAGAGATTGCTTGTTCTACAGACATAGTATGACTTGAAGACCTAACAAATGCAGATACATTTGGTATAAAATTATGATGACTCATTAATAGGTTTCCAGAAACATCAATATGCTCACTAGATTCAGTTCCTATAATTTCAAAACCATTAAATGTTTGTCTTGCATAGGTATGGGTTGTTCCACTAATAGAACTAACATGAGAAGAAGTCACAACATGTTTTTCAGATAAAGAACTGTTTCCCTTTTGCTGTGCAGTAGCAAAAAATGGTATTACCAACAAAACAAAAGCAATTAGATGCTGCTTTATAAAATTCCTAAAAAAATTCATAGATTTGAGTTTAAAAAAAAATAATCTTCAAATATAACACTTTAACCTACTTAAAAAGCTTTTTATCGGCATAAACAAACAAATTCTCTTAAAACTTTGCTAATTTGTTCGGATAATATCCATTTATTCGGAAACATTCCTAAAAACACTATTTTTTTGTATTTTTGATCCAATGAAAACAGCTATGAAAGACCTTACTTTTGCTATTATTGATGTAGAGACTACAGGAGGTGTTTCTAAAGGACGCATGACCGAAGTTTGTATCATTCTTATTAAGAATGGAGTTCGCATTGATACTTTTAGCTCCCTTATTAATCCAGAATGTCTTATCCCTCATACCATTACTGCTTTGACAGGCATTGATAATAATCTTGTAGCTTCGGCGCCAATCTTTTCAGAGATTGCACAAGAAATTAATGAGTTCACAAAAGACACGGTATTTGTTGCACATAATGTAAATTTCGATTTTGGCTTCTTTAAAAAGGAGTTTGCTGCAGTAGGCATTGCCTATTCAAGAAAGAAGTTATGCACCGTACGTCTCTCTAGAAAACTAATACCTGGCCTTCCCTCCTATAGTTTAGGCAGATTGACAAGATCTGTTGGAATCCAATTAACGGGTGCCCATAGAGCTGAAGCAGATACAATAGCAACGGTTAAACTCTTTCAAAAACTACTCGCTATAGATGCCGCTTCTGGATATGAAACCATGTTAAATTCATTGGATGTAAAATCAAAGGAAGGTACACTTCCTCCACACTTGCCCGCAACAGATATTGTTGCACTACCAGAGAGCCCAGGCATCTACCTTTTTAAAAACCAAGCACAAAAGGTTATCTATGTTGGAAAAGCAAAAAATATTAAATCTAGAGTCTTATCGCACTTGTATTCTAAAGTTTCAAAAGAAATTGCACTTGCACAAGAAACACATCATATAGATTTTGAAAAAACGGGTAATGAGCTTACTGCACTCTTATTAGAATCTCATCATATACTTAGAGAGTATCCAAAGTATAATAAAGTACAGAAAAGGCCCACTACCTCCTATCAACTTATTAATTACACCAACAGGAAGGGAATTATTCAACTTGCTATTAGCAAAACGAAAGCCACTACAAACTCAATTGCTACCTTGTATAGTAATGCGTTAGCGATAGAAAAACTAGAACAGTTATGTCACGATTATGAACTGTGCCCCAGGTTTTGTTCTCTTCAAACCCAAGTAACGGTCTGCTCCCATTATAAAATAAAAAATTGCAAAGGGATCTGTGAAGATAATGAAGATGTAGAAAGCTATAATACCAGAGTACATGAGGCAATAACTACATTTCAAAATGAAAAGCCTACCTATATCATAAAAGGTCAAGGACGTACAGCTACAGAATGCTCCATAATCCTCATTGAACAAGGAACTTATAAAGGCTTCGGATTTATAGACCGTTCCGAAACCATACTTCATTTTGAAGATTTTACAAATCACATTACGCGCTATAACAGCACCTATCATACTACAAAGATTATACAATCCTATCACAAAAAGTATGGAGAGAAAGAGGTGGTAACACCAAAAGGAACAAATTTAATTACTAGCTAAATTGCTTCCTTCACAATCAATATTAGCCCCTTAAAAGTGACACAGAAATATACTTTAAAAAGTTAAAGTATTGTTAATTAAATACAGACCTGTCTGTTTAATGAAAAACCAACCTATATTTGGACCATGAGAAAATTAGGTGTGAAAGAACGAATTATTGAAACAGCTTCAGATTTATTTTATTACCAAGGATATAACCAGACAGGTATAAATCAAATTATAGACCAAGCAGGTGTAGCAAAAGCAAGCATGTATCAACATTTTAGATCGAAAGAAGATATTGCTGTAGCCTATTTATCTGCGAGACATATTATGTGGATGGGCAAGCTAAATGAGTGTGTTTCTGTTCAAAACACATCAAAAGGTAAAGTGATCGGTTGCTTCGATTATTTAATGGAATGGCTTAATGAAGTAAATTTTAGAGGTTGCGGATGGCAAAATATTATTACCGATTTACCGAAAGATCACGATAAAATTAGAGATCAAGCTATCTATCATAAGAATGATCTTAGAAAATGGATTCATAGCCTACTGAAAGAGGAAGGCACTTATACGGAAGCAAAAGAATTAGGGGATGAAATTCTAATTTTAATTGAAGGAGCTATTATCCTTTCCCAAATTCAAAAAGACAATTGGCCTATTGTATCAGCAAAAAGAGCTTGCAGTAAACTATTAGATTAGCGAGAGCTACCTTTTAAAAATAATAATAACAAGCACCTCATTATACAGACCTGTCTGTATATTTAAATAATTATGAAAAAGATATTCCCTCCTTTTACAAAGGAAACAGCAAAAGCAAAAGTACAAGCGGCAGAAGATGCTTGGAATAGTAAAGACCCAG
>JBNMOX010000278.1:0-3436 GCA_051275835.1 Patiriisocius sp. | reverse complement strand
GGGAAATTCCTTTTGAAGGACATTTAAAACTAGGTCATAATGTAGAAGTTGGGTATTTTGCGCAGAATCAATCAGAACATTTACCGCCAGAAAAAACGGTATTACAGATAATGGAAGATGCCGCTACTGACGGCAATAGAGCAAGAGTTAGAGACATGTTAGGTTCTTTTTTATTTGGTGGAGATGCTGCAGATAAAAAAGCAAAAGTGCTTTCTGGAGGAGAAAGAAATAGATTGGCATTGTGTAAATTATTGTTATCGCCTTTTAATGTATTAATAATGGATGAGCCAACAAATCACTTAGATATTGCCTCTAAAAACGTATTAAAAGAAGCATTGCATAATTTTAACGGAACCTTAATTTTGGTTTCTCATGATAGAGATTTTTTACAAGGACTAACAAGCACTGTCTATGGTTTTAAAGATAAAGAAATTAAAGAATATTTAGGAGATATCGACTATTTCTTAGAGCAGCATAAAATTGAAAACCTTAGAGAAGCAGAAAAAAGAACAGTTGTAAAAGTAGCCAAAGACACTTCTAAAAAAGCATCAAATCAATTATCTAGAGCGCAAGAAAAGGAGTTAAAAAAATTAAGTAACAAACTTTCTAAAATTGAAACTGAAATTGCTGATTTAGAAAAGGAAATAGGAAAAATAGATTTAGAGTTGGCTAACAATTATGATGAAGTTTCTTCGAGGCCAAATTTCTTTGAAAAATACAAAGCTAAAAAAGCAAACTTAGATACCTTAATGATAGACTGGGAAAAGGTCGAAGCAAAAATTGCTAGCTTTTAATTCGTTTTATAGTTTGTATGCACTCGTGTTAAAGTGGTTATAAGTGCTTGAATAAAAGATAATTGAAGTATCTTTACATAATAGAGGTAGTTAATGTATCTTTGTAATAGAAAGGTTTACTGTTTTCATTCGAATTTGAAACTAATTTGTAAATCAAACGAATTAGCCTTTGGCGGCTTCCAGCTTTTCTTTTTTTGATCGTATTGCCTAATACACTTTTTTTATATTAGTATTTTTTTAACGTATTATTTGTCAATTTCTAGAATATCTTATTTAAGTTTTTTATCGATTTCACAAGTATTATTTTAAATCTTTTTTTAACCAAAAAAACAATACAATGATAATTGTATTATACCCCATGAAAAGCACTCTAAAACATCTGTTATTGCCGTTTATTTTATTTATTTTCATGAGTCAATTTGCTCAAGTTGGTATTGGTACTCTTACCCCAGACGACTCTGCTGTTTTAGATTTAGTTTCTGCGGATAAAGGATTTTTAATGCCAAGATTATCAGCAACAGAAATAAGTAACCTTACTTCACCTGCTAAAGGTCTAATTGTCTTTAATACAACAACAAATGATAGTGAGATAAATATTGGTACTCCAAGTGTTCCTTTATGGATAGGAATAAAAAGACCCGTAGATCCTATGATGTACTCCGTTAATGGGGTAAGCGATTTTGTTGCTTCAGAGTCTGTTGAGTTAGAGGCATCAGATTTAACACTAACACCCACTGCAGGAACTTTTTTGGCGACCTTTAATGGGCATATGTCTAATGCAACTTTTACGACGAACTCATTTGATTCAGACATTGGTGAGGCAGATTTAGTAAGCCTTTACAACGAGGTAAAGAATATTGCACAAACTGATACCCACCCAATAATTTTTGCGGCTGGCGAGGTTATAACCCCAGGTGTTTATCAAACCCCTGGTGCTTTAACACTTAACGGGTCATTTACATTAGCTGGTGGCACAACTGAAGAGAATCCAGTTTTTATTTTTAGAGGATCTGGAGCATTTACTACCGCAACATTTGTAACAATATCATTAACAGGAAATGCAAAACCAGAAAATATATTCTGGATGTCTGATGTTGCCATGTCTACTGCAGCAGATGTAACTATGAAAGGTACGATGATGGGCGCTGCTGGTGGAGGCGCAGGAGCAATGTCTACAGGAGCAGATACCGACCTTGTAGGCCGAATATTTACAAAATTAGGAGCAATAACCTTAGGAGCCAATACCAAAATTGCTATCCCTACAGAGGCTGCCAGCACTGTAGACTTTGGTACCCTCTCTACATTTGCATTGTGGAGTAATGGTGGAGGTGTTTCAGATGTTGCAACAGCGAATACCACTGGAGATGCAGGTACCGTAGCAGGAGTTTTATCAATGACTTTTACAGAGAGTGAGACAGGTGCTGGTCATCATGGAGAAGCCTATTTTCCGAATACGCAAGGAGGTGCCGTTACCAATATTAGCACAACTACTTACAGCATCTATGTAAATGGTATAGAGGTTCCAGACTCTAGAAGAACAATTGAGAAAAAATCTACGTTAATTTCTATACAAACAATGGTTACTGTGGCATCAGATGCGCTTCCTGTAGAGCTAAGATGGAGAGTTGATAAAGGTTCTGCAACACTTTCAAATAGGTTCTTTTCTTTGATTCGTTCTGAACATTAATCTTAAACTAGAAGTACTATGAGGTTTCGTATTTTACTATATCTTTTTACTTTATCGAGCGCATTGTCCTTTGCTCAGATTTCAGTGAGTGCTTCGAGTTATATTTATGTAGATAGTGTTTACATATATGCAGATTTACCCATTCGTTTAGAAGCCGCAGATAGCCATATTTATTTACGAAATAAAGCACAATTAATACAAGGAGATACAGCCGGTTTCAATAATTCAGGGTTGGGTAGTCTTAGTCTCTACCAAGCAGGTAATGTGAACGCCTATGCTTTTAATTTTTGGTGCTCACCAGTAGGGAGTACTTTAGAGAGTGCTATTAACAACCCATACACCACCAACTTACTTGGCGATCCAGATTCTTCAACAAGCACCACGGAGTATGTTCCGGCTAGTTTTACATCTAATTATAATGGAACAAGTAATCCATTGGTGATACATGGAGGATGGATATTTACATACAATTCACTAGCTGGTGCAAGTGCTGCTTACAATAAGGTGGATGAAAGTGGGCCAATTAGCGCAGGATTAGGTTTTACGATGAAGGGGACAGACGGTTCTGCTAATAGTCAGGACTACGAATTTAGAGGAAAACCAAATACAGGAACTATTAGCAATGCAGTTGCACCAGGAGAATTTTTGCTAATGGGGAATCCATACCCTAGTGGGCTAGATGCTTATGCGTTTATTCATGATTCAGAAAATTTAAATGCCATTGATGGGACTTTATTATTTTGGGAACAAGATTTAAATGTTTTGTCTCATTTTACCTTTGATTATGTAGGAGCTTATGCTGCTTATACAATAGATGTAAATGGTGTAGAAACTTTTGTTCCAGCTCCTTTTAGAACTTATGGCGCCCAGAATGTAGGTGCTCCTGCTGGAACGGGAACCAAAATAGCGACAAGATATTTAGATGTCGGACAAGGATTCTTCGTAACAGGAAAAG
>JBNMOX010000277.1:0-3437 GCA_051275835.1 Patiriisocius sp. | reverse complement strand
TGAAGACAATGAAATCAACGCTATGGTGATTTCAAAAATTTTAGAACGCTGGGGAATTGAGGTGTTGCGCGCCAAAAATGGAGCAGAAGCTGTGCAGGTATCAAACCAACACAAAATTGATGCTATTTTAATGGATATTCATATGCCTGTCATGAACGGTTTTGAAGCTACCAAGCAAATAAGGATGCATCAAAACAAAAATAAAGCAACTCCTATTTACGCATTAACAGCAGATATTACAGCGTTAAGTAGTGATGAATATGCGCATTTATTCAATGGGTTTTTAAGAAAACCGATGCAATTAGACTTATTGTTGGAAACATTGCTCACTTTAGAGACCCCCTCATTGGTACATTAATTCTTTGCTAAAACGCAAGAGAGTTGTATATTGAAACTGCAAATACAACGCTATGTTAGCAACCATTAAAGCACACAATACAAGCTTTACGATAGACCTTTTAAAGCCAATAGATATTTCTATTCCCTTAACAGATACTTCCAAGAATCCCTTGGCCTGGTATCTTGAAAAACCGGATATTTCGCCTGTGAAATTAGGGGATTGGGTTGGGAAGGTAAGTGAAGGCGCTGCCGTGAATTTCAATAACATTTCTTTTAATCCGCATGCGCACGGTACACATACAGAATGTTTAGGGCATATTACTAAAGAATTTTACTCTGTCAATAATGCTTTGTCAAATTTCTTTTTTATAGCTGAAATAGTAACAATTATACCCACATTAGTTGATCAAGATCAGGTCCTTTTGTTGGAGGACATTTCAGAAAAACTAAAAAACAAAAAAGCACAAGCTGTTATTATAAGAACACAGCCAAATACGGCAGCAAAAAAGTCGAAAAAATATTCCAACACCAATTGGCCGTATTTAGACTATAAGGCTGCAGCATATTTGCGAGATTTGGGTGTGAAACATGTACTCATAGATCTGCCTTCTGTAGATAAAGAAAAAGATGATGGTGCCTTATTGGCACATAAAGCTTTTTGGAATATTCCAGAAGCACCTAGAACAGATGCAACTATTACAGAGTTTATTTATGTGCCAGACACAGTTAAAGACGGTGCCTATGTGTTAAATTTACAGCTCGCCCCTTTTGAAAATGATGCGGCTCCTAGTAGACCCGTGTTGTATGAAATGTCATAATCAAAACGGCATGCTTTTGGTACGCTAAGAACTATTCAATAAAATGGATTAAAAAACGATGGAATTATTATTACTAGGTATAGGTCTTGGTGCTATAGGTGCCTTTTTTCTATTTCGAAAATTTAGTAGCATACAAAAGCGGGGTAAAACAAATACGCAATCTGTTATCTTATTAGAGAAAATACGTAGTGTCTGTAAGTTTATCACCTTAGAAGGTGATTTTTCAGAAATCTACCATTATGAAAACGTTCAAAAAAAATGGTTGAACTTGTTTAAAGGCAAAAAACAAGCACTCATTTTAATTGAAGCGAAAGCACATGTAGGCTTTGATCTCACCCAGATAAAAATGGAAGCTAATGAGCTAACAAGAAGGATCACTATTTCTGCTTTTCCAGAACCTAATCTTCTTTCTATTGATACAGATTTTAAATACTACGACAAAAAGGAAGGATGGGCTAATGCTTTTACGGCTGCAGACCTTACAGAAGTAAATAATGAAGCCAAAAAACATATTATTGATAAAATACCAAGTAGTGGTTTGTATCTTGAAGCAGCAAAACAAGCTATTGAAACACTGCACTTAGTAGAACAATTGGCGGGAACAATAAAGTGGAACGTAGATTACAGCGCTTTAAAACTTCCTGAAAAAAAATCTAATAATCTTCTTCTTGAAAATGAAATATAAGCTTCAATTCTTAGTCTTTTATTTTTTTACAGGAATCCTTGTCGCACAAGACTATGACCAAGTAGATGCTACCATAGAGCTATACCCAAAGACAGTAAAAACGGCAGAAGAACTTTCGTACTTTATTTCTAGAGATTTTAGTACAGAAGATGCTAAAGTACGGGCTATTTACGGCTGGTTGATCCAAAACATTTCTTATGATCCAGCCGAATATAAATCGTTTGATTATAGTTTTACAACCTATAGAGAAGGCAATAAAAAAGAAGCGAAATCAAGAGCTAATATCATCAATAAAACCCTGCAAACAGGAAAAGCAGTTTGCGAAGGCTATGCCATGACCTTTGAAAAATTATGTCAGTTGCAAGGCATTAATAACTATTTAGTACGCGGTGACACCAAAACACATTTTAAAGATATTGGACGCCCTTTTGGTAACAACCACATATGGAATGTTGTTCAAATAGAAGGCGATTACTTTTTATTTGATCCTACCTGGGGTGCGGGAAAATATACAGACCGGTTTATCAAAGAACCTTCGTACTATTATTATAAAACACCACCGGCACAATTTATTAAGACACATTATCCTGCTTTGTTTGAAGACGCCTTTCTACCAGGAATTATTTCTAAAGAAACTTTTTCTAAACAGCCTATTTATATAGACCCCTCATTACCTTTGGCAGATTATAAAACTTCAACATTAGGACGTATAGATAGTATGCAAGATGAAGCAGACCTACAATTCGGATTTCAAACATCTTCTCGGAATATAGCGTATGCGTATGATGGTGATAAAATAGCTATTACAGCATTTAATATACGTGAGAAAGAAGTACACCTTCGTATACCATTACAATTGGGGGCAAAAACCTTGTTAATATATATAGATGATACACCCGTGTTGGGATATGTTATAAACTAATATGGATATAGAAAATTTCAGAAATTATTGTGTATCAAAGAAGGGCGTGACAGAATCTTTTCCCTTTGATGAGCAAACCTTGGTTTTTAAAGTCATGGGTAAAATGTTTGCTTTATGCGGACTAGAACACAGCCCATCTCGTGTGAATTTAAAATGCGACCCAGAACGAAGTATCGAATTGAGAGAACAGTATGATGGACGTATCACTCCTGGCTATCATATGAGTAAATTACACTGGAATACGGTATTGATAGAAGATCAATTACCTCCTGCGCTCGTTTTAGAGTTAATAGACCATTCTTATGATTTGGTTGTGAGCAAACTCACAAAAAAAATAAAAGCAGAACTTAGTACTTTATGAAAGACCCAAATACATTTTACAAAGAGCAAGTTACTGCTTTTACCAGTCAGATTAATGCTTATCAAAAGCAATTGCTCTTATCAAGTATCCTGCGCTTAGTGGTTTTTATTGTTATGGCATTTGGTCTGTATTTTTTCTTCGGAAATGGGAAGGCTGTTGCTATTGTTTTGGTACTTGGTATGGTACTCTTTTTATTTTTAATTTCACGGCATCAAGACATTAAATACAAGCGCGATCTCACCAATCAATTAGTTGCGATTAATGAAAAAGAATTAGAGATTTTGCATCGAAATTTTCATCAATTTGATGCTG
>JBNMOX010000276.1:0-3443 GCA_051275835.1 Patiriisocius sp. | reverse complement strand
TATGTACTAATATTTCAGAAATACTAGCCGTTTTGTTCTTTAATTAAATTTAAAGCAGATCCTTTTCGGTACCATTCTATCTGTGCATCGTTATAGGTATGGTTAACCATCACGGTGTCCATACTTCCATCAGCATGTGTTAGCTCAATAGTTAATGGTTTTCCTGGCGCAAAAGATGCAATATCTACAAAATTAAAGGTATCGTCTTCTTGGATAAGATCATAATCTGCTTCGGTAGCAAATGTCAACCCTAACATTCCTTGTTTTTTCAAGTTTGTTTCATGAATACGTGCAAACGATTTTACAATCACTGCAGCTACGCCTAAGTGACGTGGCTCCATTGCAGCATGTTCACGAGAAGATCCTTCACCGTAGTTATGGTCTCCAACTACTACCGTAAAAACGCCAGCAGCCTTATAAGCTCTTGCCGTATCTGGTACACCACCAAACTCGCCATCTAATTGGTTTTTTACAAAGTTTGTTTTTTTACCAAAAGCATTTACAGCTCCAATTAAACAGTTGTTTGAAATATTATCTAAATGTCCTCTATAACGCAACCAAGGTCCAGCCATAGAAATATGATCTGTTGTACACTTACCAAAGGCTTTGATTAATAATTTTGCATTAGATAAATCTCCGTCTTCAATTGGTGTAAAAGGCGTCAATAATTGTAAGCGCTCACTTGTTGGGTTTACTGTTATTTGCACACCACTACCATCTGGCAATGGCTCAACATATCCATTTTCTTCAACTTCAAAACCTTTTGGAGGCAACTCCCACCCTGTAGGTTCAGAGAATTTTACTTGCTCCCCTTTATCATTTGTCAAGGTATCTGTCAAGGGGTTAAAGTCTAAGCGTCCAGCAAAAGCTATTGCAGCTGTTAGTTCTGGAGATGCTACAAAGGCATGCGTATTTGGATTTCCATCTGCACGCTTTGCGAAATTTCGGTTAAAAGAATGCACAATACTGTTCTTTGGCGCATTTTTAGGGTCATCATAACGTGCCCATTGACCAATACAAGGTCCACAAGCATTGGTGAATATTTTTGCACCAAGATCTTCGAAAGTACTCAAGATACCATCGCGCTCTGTTGTGTAACGCACTAACTCAGATCCTGGGTTAATTCCAAGTTCTGCTTTAATAGAAAGTCCCATATCAAGTCCTTGTTGTGCAATAGAAGATGCTCTTGATAAATCCTCATACGAGGAGTTTGTACAAGAACCAATTAAACTCCATTCTACTTTAAGTGGCCAATCGTTTTTAGTCGCTTTATCTGTCATATCTGTTCCTACTCGTGTAGACAAGTCTGGTGTAAATGGCCCGTTTAATAAAGGTCCTAATTCAGATAAGTTGATCTCTATAACTTGATCAAAATACTGTTCTGGATTTGCATATACTTCTGCGTCTGCAGTTAAGTGTTCTTTTACTTTATTGGCTGCATCTGCAACATCGGCTCTATCTGTAGCACGTAAATAGCGCTCCATAGAATCATCATAACCAAAAGTAGACGTGGTTGCTCCAATTTCTGCACCCATGTTACAAATGGTTCCTTTTCCAGTACAAGACATCGATATGGCTCCAGGTCCGAAATATTCTACAATCGCTCCGGTTCCCCCTTTTGCAGTTAAAATTTCAGCAACTTTTAAGATAACATCTTTTGGTGCTGTCCATCCAGATAGTTTTCCTGTTAAGCGCACCCCTATAAGCTTTGGAAACTTTAGTTCCCATGCCATTCCTGCCATTACATCAACCGCATCTGCGCCTCCTACTCCAATAGCAACCATTCCTAATCCACCAGCATTTACTGTATGGCTATCGGTACCAATCATCATCCCTCCTGGGAATGCGTAATTCTCTAACACAACTTGATGAATAATTCCTGCACCTGGTGCCCAGAAACCGATACCATACTTATTTGATACAGAGCCTAAGAAATCAAACACTTCATTACTCACCTCATTGGCGCGTTTTAAATCTTTTTTTGCTCCTTGTTTTGCTTGAATCAAGTGATCACAATGAACGGTAGTTGGCACTGCCACTTTATCTTTTCCAGCTTGCATAAATTGCAACAAAGCCATTTGAGCAGTAGCATCCTGACATGCAATACGATCTGGCGCAAAATCCACATAGTCTTTACCTCTTGTAAAGGCTTTGGTTGCAGCTCCATCCCATAAATGATTATACAATATCTTTTCTGAAAGTGTTAATGGCTTTCCTACAACTTCACGTGCTTTGTCCACACGATCTGCCATTTGAGCGTACACTTTTTTTATCATTTCTATATCAAATGCCATAAATTTTGTTTTTGGTTCATTATACTTTAAATACTCACAAACCCTTTATTTACAAGTGTTGCGAAGGTACAAAAAATATGAATTATTTAAAAATAAACAAGGATATTGATTTTTTATTGCGAATTACTTAATTATCATCAGTAATTAACACCTAAAAAAGCAAAATTGATAATTTCAGGGTATGAAAATTATCAATTTAAAAATTCTATACGGTTTTAAACGAAGGCTTATTTCTTTAGCTTATATCTAATTAGCAACATGATTGCCCAAGCAATACTTAATACTTGAAGAAAGCCACCTAGTTTAAGCAACAAAGAACCAAACTCCCAATGTAGTATTTTAAAAAGAGTACCAATAATAAATACTGCCACACTCGAAAGAAATAAGACGAGCGCCCAAATAAAATATTTTGATGACATTTAGAACAAGCTGGAAATGATTTCTTCAATAGAAAGTCCTTCAGCTTCTGCTTTGTAATTTTTAATTAAGCGGTGTCGTAAAATACCCACAGCTACTCTTTGTACATCTGCTATGTCAGGTGAGAACTTACCTTTTAAAGCAGCATGTGCTTTGGCAGCCAAAATAAGATTTTGTGAGGCACGTGGCCCTGCTCCCCAGTCTATATATTTTTTCACTAATTCTGGAGCAGCTTGACTTTTTGGTCTTGTTTTACCAACTAAGGTAACTGCGTATTCTACCACATTATCTGCCACAGGAATACGACGTATAAGGTTTTGAAAGTCTATAATTTCTTGTGCCGTAAATAATGGATTTACTTTCTGCGGAGCTCCAACTGTTGTTTTCTTAACGACCTCTACTTCTTCTTCAAATGTTGGATAATCAAGATTTATAGCAAACATAAAACGGTCTAATTGGGCTTCTGGTAAAGGATATGTTCCTTCTTGCTCAATAGGGTTTTGTGTTGCCAAAACAAAATATGGCAAATCTAATTTGTAATTATTACCTGCAACCGTTACAGAACGCTCTTGCATAGCTTCCAGTAAAGCAGCCTGAGTTTTTGGTGGCGTACGATTAATCTCATCTGCCAAAATAATATTTGAAAAAATGGGTCCTTTAATAAATTTAAAGCTGCGTGACTCATCTAATATTTCAGAACCTAAAATATCACTTGGCATTAAATCTGGTGTG
>JBNMOX010000275.1:0-3460 GCA_051275835.1 Patiriisocius sp. | reverse complement strand
TTTAACACGATAGGTAGCTTCAAAGTGTTCGCTATTGTCTTCCATGTGCTGGTTTAAAGCTTCACGTACACGTGGGATATCGTGTTGGTGAATATTGGTTTGGTCTGCTCCAACATTGCGTTTGCCATCTTGCGGGAATTCTAAAACACCCCATATATTTGAGCGAAATATTTTTCCACTTTTAATGTTCCAATCCCACATTTCATCACCGCTACCCCAAAGGGATAGTTTAAGACGCTCTTCACTTAATTTAATTTGTAAGTGATATACGCGTTTATGGCGAACTTGTTGCAATATATAGGCAATTATAAACAAGGTAACAAGGCTATAGAATAATAGTGCAGTCGGCGATAACCACCAAGGTGGCATGACTGTAATATCTAATGATTTTATTGAACTTTCTTGATTACTTTGTAAGTCATATGCTTGCACTTCGAATGTATAATCACCTGAACTTAAGTTAGTGTATGTAGCTCTTTGATTGTTTTTACCAGAATCGATCCATTTATCTTCTAATCCAACTAACCGGTAACGATAATTAAGTTGATTGGGTAGTTTTGTGTTTGGTGTGATGAATTCAATGCTAAATTGAGATTGAGTATGCTGTAGAGTTAAAGTAGTTAAATGATTTGGAGCTTGATCTAAAAAAAAGTCTTTCCCTAATACGTTAGGCGGTATGTTTTTTCCTACGGGCACTTGCTTATTTGCAATAAATATATTTGATATACTAGGTGTTACTATAAGTTGTTTTATTTGAGAAACTTCCTGAGGGATGAAAGTATGAAAACCATTTACACCACCAAAAAAAATAGTATCTCTAGACGTTAGTAAAGAGCTATCGCTAATATATTCATTGTCACTTAATAGCATGTCTTTATTAAAAGTTCTGATTAATTGGTTTGTGGGGTTAACTGAATTTATACCAATATTTGTTGATAACCACCCTGTACCTGAGGAGTCAATAACAATGTCGGCTATAAAATTATTACTAAGTCCATTTTTTTCGTTAAAAAATAAATTTTTACTGTTGCTTCTGTTTATTAAGGCTAAGCCATTACGTTGAGAACCTAACCATATCCATTCATTTGATACTGCAATAGTAGAAATTTCGCCAAATTTGATTCTATTTGAAAGTAAGTAGGTTTTTTTTGAAAATTCCAGCTTAGGAACGCTGAAGCTTAAAACCTCACCCTTATCCGTAGAAAGCCAAATTGTACTATCGTCATCATATTTTAAAGAAGTAAAAGCACTTTTATTTTCTTGTTCATAAGTTTCAAATTGATTAGTTTCAATATTAAATGATGTTAACTGCAAGTTTTTATCGATAAACCAAATTTTATTATTTATTAAGTACAAGAGGCTTAAATTGGTGTAATAGGTGTTGTTTTTCCATGATTTATTTTCAATTAATGTTGATTTATTGGTGTCGAAGTAATAAAGGTTCCCAGGTTGGTTCGAGCTTTGTGCTTCAGTTCTAAGCCAAAAATTATCTATTTTGTCTATCATTAGGCTTGTAATAGGAGATTTATTTCCAATTTTGAGTTGGATAATATCTTCATCTGAATTTAAATAGTTTAATTTTCCATCATCGGTTGCAAACCAAACTTTACCATCATTAGATTCCGCCAAAGTATAAACCGAGTTTGGGCTCTTGTTATAATTGAACAAGCCATGCCTAATATTTAGCTGTAAGCTATTAAAGGTGTTGATTCCACTTCCGTCAGTTCCAATCCAAATATTATCTGCTGTATCTTTGTATAGCTTTAAGATGTAATTATTAGAAATAGCATTTTTATGTTGTACGGATTGATATGAATCTATATTACCAGATAACAAGTTAATGATATTTAAGCCATTTAGTGTACCTAGCCAAACCATTGAATCATTTAATATCACAATAGATCTAACGTTATTAGATATTAGCTTATTCTTCACATTTTCAGCGTCAGCAGAGTAATGTTTTATTATTTTATACTCTTGAGATATAACAAATAAGCCATTATCAGTTGCTAACCAATATTGGTTATCGATGAGTTTTAAGTCGTAAAGAGCATTAGCGTTAAGTTTTAAATTCCATTTATTTTCATCGTTTAAAGAAATTGCGAAAGTTAGTGTACTATTAGTTAAATATATACCGTCATCATAAGTACCAAGCCAATAATTACCTTTTTTATCTTGAAAAATGGTTTTAATTTCTTTTAAAGCGGTATCAAAACCACGAATTTTTATTCGTGAGAAATTTTTATTTTCTGGATTGTATTTATGTAGACCTTCTTTGGTAGAAACCCAAATGTTATTGTTGTGATCTTGATAAATATCCCAAATTTCATTGTCTTGTAGTGAATTACTATCGTTGGCTTGATGGAATGAATTATCAAAATTGTCTAATGATTCGTTATATCGGCTTAACCCTTTGCTCGTACCGACCCACATTATATTTTGGTTATCTATAAAGATTTTGCGAATAAAGTTATCAGCAATTGATTTATTATCGGTACTGTCGTGACGATAATAAACAAAGTTTTTACCATCGTAACGATTTAAGCCGTCTTGTGTCGCTATCCATATAAAGCCATTGTTATCTTGAGTTATATCATAAACATAGCTCTGTGATAAACCTTCGGCAATTGAGATATTTTCAAATTTCAGCGGAGGGGAATTAATATTGTTTTCTGACGCGAAAATTTTGCCATAAGGGTATAGAAGAGTCACAAGAACCAAGACAGCAAACATAGCACGAAATTGATACATTAATTTTTTTTTGAACAAAAGAAAAAGCACTAATACAACCCTTTTTAGTTAAACCTATACCTTAATGATTTAGCTTATTAGGTATGCCATATATTTTGATTATTTCTGGATGCTAGGGCCTATTACAATGGATGTGAGAAACTAAGTCAATTTTTGCTGTTATTGTGTCGGTATTGTGTGGTGATATTCCGGTTATTAATATATTCACTTGTTTGTATCGGCTAACTTAATATTTTATTTGACATTTTTTCAATAAAAATTCGATATTGTCATTAATGGCTATATTCTTGGTCATTTTATCTAACTGCGTTTTGTTTTCATAACTTAATAACGACAAGCTATCTTTTAGCTCTGCGCCATTAAAATATTGTTGGAGAAATTCAGCTACATTATCTATTGAGATAGTTTTAATCATTGCAATGAGTTTTTGCTTTTGGTCAAAAGAGGCTTCTCTATTACAAATAGCGGCCCAATAACGCTGACTTTTAATTCTCAAGTTTGTATCTTTTTCTTGTAACTGACTTGCGAGGCCAAATTGTAAATGCTGCCAGTGCTCAGTAGGCAAATGGGTAATGTAATGATTTGTTCTAGCGATAAAGTCATTCATGGCCTCTGTTAATGTTATTGAGTCGGTATGCGGCGATTGAATATAAAAAGCAATGCCTGGGTAGCAATTAATCGGTATAAAACCGACACCAACCAAATAGCC
>JBNMOX010000274.1:0-3467 GCA_051275835.1 Patiriisocius sp. | reverse complement strand
TACTTCCGCTAGCTTTGTACCATTGAGCAGCATCTGCTTCTAGTTGTCCACCAATTTCACCAATCATAACAACAGCTTCTGTCTCTGGATCATTTATTAACATTTCTACAGCTTCTTTGGTGGTTGTTCCAATAATAGGATCTCCTCCAATACCAATAGCGGTTGTAATACCTAATCCTTGTTTTACAACTTGATCTGCAGCTTCATAGGTTAGTGTTCCAGATTTTGAAACAATACCAACAGTCCCTTTTTTGAATACAAAACCTGGCATGATACCAACTTTCGCCTCCCCTGGCGTGATTACACCTGGACAGTTAGGGCCAATAAGCCTACAGTCTCTACCTTTAAGATAGTTCGCTGTTTTAATCATATCAGCAACAGGAATTCCTTCCGTGATGGTGATAATTACTTTAATACCAGCTTCAGCTGCTTCCATAATGGCGTCTGCTGCAAATGCAGGGGGTACAAATATGATCGATGTATCTGCTCCTACTTTAGTAACAGCATCTGACACTGTATTAAAAACAGGTCTATCAAGGTGTGTTTGGCCTCCTTTTCCAGGAGTAACTCCACCTACGAGGTTCGTACCGTATTCAATCATTTGACTTGCGTGAAACGTACCTTCACTACCTGTAAATCCTTGAACTATGATTTTTGAATCTTTATTTACTAAAACACTCATGAATATATTTTGTCTATGTTAATCTATAAAATGTATGGTTGCAACACCCGGTTTTTGACCTTCTGAAATTTCAGAAAATTGTCTTAAAAGGTTTGCGCTGCAAAGGTACTATTTTTGTTTTGGCTACGAAGCAAAGTTTATACTTTTACTTTGCTATAGGTACCATTAGAATCATCTAGGCTCATTACCGGTTGGCTAATTTGATGACCCCGGTATAATTGCCCCCCTTTTACTTCCCAAATAGCGATAAAATGAGCTATCCCTAATTCTTCATCTGGGTTTTCTATGGTTCTAATATAGTATTTGTACCGAATCGTTACATGATTTTCGTCTTCCAAAAGATGGCTAACTTCAATACGTAATTCATTGTACGTTCTACTTATTTCATGGAAGGTATCAACAATATCTTTGTGATGCATGATGGTAAGCCCATCGGTACTATTCCAAATAAGAACAATATCCTCGTGTAAGTATTTTTTAACTTCTTCTGTGTCTTTTACAAAATCTGCTTTGTAAAAATTCTTAACAATATCTTTTGCGCCTGTACTCATTATAAATTATCTAATTTTTCAATAATATCTGGTATGAGCCTTATGGCAGCCAGTTCTTTGTATTTTTTTCTAAATTCGTCTGCAGGGGTTCCAAAATATGATTTGTGACCCTCAAGTGACTTACTCACACCACTCTGTGCCGAAATTACGGCTTTTTCACCTATAGTAACACCACTAGTGATACCTACTTGTCCCCAAACAGTAACAAAGTCTTCTATGAGCACACAACCTGCAATACCTACTTGAGAGGCTATTAAACAGCGTTTACCAATGACAGTATCGTGACCCACGTGTACCTGGTTGTCTATTTTGGTGCCCTCTCCAATCGTGGTAGATGCCGTTACGCCTTTATCAATAGTACATAAAGCACCAAGGTCTACATTGTCTTTTATGACAACATTGCCGCCACTACGTAATTTATCAAATTTTTCGGGCCTGTTTTTATAGTAAAAAGCATCGCCTCCTAAGACCGTCCCTGCGTGAATGGTAACTCCATTCCCAATAACAGTGTTATCGTAGATGGCTACATTACTGTGTATTAAACAATCACTACCAATGATAACATTATTCCCAATAAACACATTAGGTTGTATCACGGTATTTTTACCAATCTTAGTAGAATCTGCAATAGCAGCTCTAGCTTGCTGAAACGGATTAAAATGATGGGTTAATTTATTAAAATCATTAAAAGGTTCTTCTGAAATTAACAAGGCTTTTCCTGGTGGGCAATCTACTTTTTTGTTAATCAATACAATAGTAGCCGCAGAAGCCAAAGCCTTATTATAATATTTTGGATGATCTACAAAAACAATATCTCCGGGTTGTACCACATGAATTTCATTCATGCCTAAGACTGGGAAATGAGTATCACCTACAAAATCACATGCTAATATCGTGGCAATTTTTTCTAATGTTTGGGGTGTAGAGAATTTCATAATGTAATTATTTGGCTATCAAATATAAAAAATCCCAACGTATTGTGAAGTACCTTGGGATTTATTTCCTTATGTTTTTATATTAAACCATATAACTATGGAGTTTATTGACTACAATTGCCATCTAGAATGTCTTGTTGGCTTGGATTGTAGGCGTTATCAAAAACAATATAATCTTCCAATATGCCATCCTGGCTAACTAAATTTGTAATCCCGCAAAGATTAACTAATTCTAAGTTATTTTCTATTATTAAATTTCTCCCAACCTGAGATAGGTTCTCTAATCCATTTAAATTCAATAGATTTATATTTTCTTCAATATATATATGGTCTCACCAACAACTTTTAGGTTATTAAGTGCCTCTATATTTTCAAGAGATTCATTATCATAAATAGACAAACTTTCTCCAACATTACTCAGCATATTAAGACCGTTAGTACTTATAAGTGAATTTAGATCCGTTACAATTACTCCTTGATTTACAGAAGTTAAATTTTCAAGTCCAATTAGATCTTTAAGACTATTATTATTTCTTAAATTGAGTCTACCATCAGAAATTGTTGAAACACCTTGCAAACCATTCAAACTCAATAAATTATTATTTTCTGTTATTTCTATACCCCCTTCTAATGAGGCCACATTAGACAAACCACTCAAACTCATTAAAGAAGTATTACTTGATAAATAGATTCCTCGACCCTCACTTGATGTAATTTTAGTTATCCCAAGAAAACCATCAATATTTTGTAAACTAGGGTTATTTACTGCACTTAAAGCTTTAACACTTGAAGTAACATTTCTTAAGGCATCTATTTCTAATAAATCTTCATTAGCAGAAATTTGTATAACACCCTCTACAGTTCTAAGATTTTCTAAGCCATCAAAACTTGTAAGTCCTGGGTTGTTTCTAATACTAATTGTAAATAATTTTTCTAATGCATTTAAAGGGCTTAAATCTAAAATTGGGTCAGGATTACCAAAATTTGTAATATAAAGAGCTCCAGTAATACGACAATAATTATTACTACCAAATTCATTTACATCTTGCTGTGTATATAAATCTATACTCCCTACAAATACATTTTGCTCACAACTATTAGTTGTTGAAAATGTTTGATTTAGGCTATATACAGTTTGATTTTCAACAACAATATAAGAACGTACATTGTATAGGCTATTTCCATCCAAACCTTGAATAGTTGAAGTAAAGTTATTAGCTCCAGAACCACTTGACAACACATTATCTGTTAGTGTAGGATTTGAAGATGTACTCCACACAATCCCCTTTTCTGTAATGG
>JBNMOX010000273.1:0-3469 GCA_051275835.1 Patiriisocius sp. | reverse complement strand
GGCCACATTGGCAGAAAAACGACGAATAAAATCTTCTAATTCTTTCTTTTTGTCTTCCGACTTTTTGTTTTGCTGTGCACGTTGGCGAGCAGCTAGTTGGCTACTTTCATACCAGAAAGTATAGTTCCCACTAAAATGATTTATTTTCCCGAAATCAATATCACTAATATGGGTACATACTGCATCCAAAAAATGACGGTCATGCGATACAACAATCACACAAGCATCATAATTGGCTAAGAAATGTTCTAACCAAGAAATGGTTTCATAATCCAAGTCGTTGGTAGGCTCATCCATGATTAATACATCTGGGCTTCCAAAGAGTGCTTGTGCTAATAACACACGTACTTTTTGTTTACCATCTACATCTCCCATGAGACTATAATGTAGGCTTTCATCAATACCTAGGTTTGAAAGTAATGCTGCGGCGTTGCTATCTGCATTCCAGCCGTCCATTTCTTCAAAAAGTACTTGAAGCTCTCCAATTTTCTCTGCATTTTCATCTGTATAATCTGCATACAGCGCATCGATTTGGGTTTTTATACTAAACAAATCTTTATTACCACGCACTACGGTTTCCAAAACAGGAAATGCATCACAGGCGTTGTGATTTTGTTCTAGGACAGACATCCGTTTTCCAGGCTGTAAATGTACGTGCCCAGAAGTAGGGTCTTGTTTCCCAGAAATAATTTTAAGTAAGGTAGATTTACCAGCACCATTGGCGCCAATAATACCGTAGCAATTCCCTGCTACGAATTTTGTATTTACTTCATCAAAAAGTACTCTTTTACCAAATTGTACTGAAAGATTAGATACTGAAAGCATGTGATATAGGGTATTAAAATTTCGGCAAAAGTAGCTAATAATAGCATATTAAATAAAGATTCGCCTTTTTTAATTTGTTTTAACGACATATTAACAACATGCCGTATAACAGAGGTCTATATTTGTCCTATTAAGACAACCCGATTTGACGAAGTTTCTACTATACATATTAGCCTGCACTTGTTTCCTATCTTGCAATAACAAAGATAAAAACAAGGTAACCACCTATATCGGAGGTCAAATTATTAATCCCAAAATGGATTATGTCTTGCTCACTCATCACGATAAAAGACATGACACTATTGCACTAAATAAAAATGGTGCTTTTGAATTTAATTGTGAAAGTCTACAGACCAACTTATATATAATACGACATAACGAGCTACAATATATGTTTGTAGAACCTGGTGATAGTATTATGTTTCGTTTAAACACGGTATATTTTGATGAAACACTGGCTTTTAGTGGTCGAGGTGCAGAAAAAAACAACTTTTTAATGTACTTGTTTCTTCGCAATGAAGAAGAGGACAAAAAATTACCTGAACTTTATAAATTAGACCCACAAGTTTTTGAACAAAAGATAGCATATTCAAGAAAAGCACTCTTAGCAGAACTGGATGAGTTTATTATTTCAGAAGACCCTAGTGAAACCTTCATAACAATTGCTTCCGCAAACATTAATTACAATTACTACTCTAGAAAAGAATTGTATTTATCTTCAAAACAGATCGCAAAGGATAGTATAGCATTAACATTTCCGAAGGACTTCTTTGCTTACAGAGACAATATTGACCTCAACAATATCATATTAAAAAATTACTATACCTATTATCAATTTTTAAATAGATACCTAGACAACCTTGCCTTTGATGCTTATAGTGAAAAGTATGCTTTTGACAAAGAGTCTTATATACATCAAGAACAAAAGTTAACCATGATTGATCGTTGGATTACCAACACACAATTACACGATAACTTACTACTTACCAATGCAAAACGTTATTTAGCTCATGCAGATGACACACAAAAGGAAAAAGATGTAGTGCGTTTATTTAAAAAACTAAATCATAACGAAGCACATCAAAAAGATATAGACCGATACGCGCAGAGTATGGCAATAATCAATGCCGGAAACATGATTCCGAATGTAGCATTAGTAACTGCAGATCATAAAATAATATCGCTTCAAAAAATTAACAGATCTAAAACTGTATTCTTTTTCTGGACAAGAGAATCTGTAAAGCATTACAAAGAAATTCACGTGCGTATAGCCGAATTAAAAAGCAAATACCCAGAATACACTTTTATAGGCATCAATACGGATGGAGATTACTTAGCTTGGAAAAAAACAGTTATTAATGCTGGATTTAATCAAGCACATGAATATCAGTTTAAGAATAGTACTGCAGCAAAAAATGCTTTATTTATCAATTCTGCTAATAAAGCTATGATTGTAGACAAGGGAGGAATTATCTTGGAAGGAAATTCTAATCTTTTCAATCAAAATTTTGAATCTCTTCTGTTAGGGTATCTTAACAAAAAATAAGGTTCCTAGTTTCCTTTATTATAATCTTCTAAGAATTTTGCAAGCCCTATATCTGTTAAAGGATGTTTAAATAATCCCTCAATAGATGATAAAGGTCCTGTCATAACATCTGCACCAATTTTTGCACATTCTAGTACATGCATTGTATGTCTTATAGAGGCAGCAAGAATTTGAGTCTCAAAACCATAATTGTCATAAATATGTCTTATTTCGGCTATAAGGTTAAGTCCATCTGTAGAGATATCATCTAGTCTACCAATAAATGGTGATACGTAGGTTGCTCCTGCTTTTGCTGCAAGTAATGCTTGCCCAGCAGAAAAAACCAAGGTACAGTTCGTTTTAATATCACGATCACTAAAATATTTTATAGCTTTAATTCCATCTTTAATCATTGGGATTTTAACCACAATCTGTTCGTGCAGTTCAGCCAATGCCTCTCCTTCTTTGATCATACCAGCAACATCTGTAGCAATTACCTCGGCAGATACATCTCCATCGACTAAACCACAAATAGCGACATAGTGCCTTAAGATATTATCATGCCCTGTAATGCCTTCTTTTGCCATTAAGGAGGGATTTGTAGTAACACCATCCAAAACCCCTAGGCTTTGCGCCTCTTTAATTTGTTCAAGATTGGCAGTATCAATAAAAAATTTCATAAAACTAGATTTACATGTTCTGTAAAAATACAGAAGATATTAGAGTATTAAACCAAAAGTAAAAAAATTAATAGTTACGGATTAGGCAAAAAAAATCCGAAGCAATTACAATCACTTCGGAAATTTTAAAAAATTATATTCGATATAGCTTATCTAACTAGCTTCTTATATTTAATACGTTTTGGGATTAAATCTCCACCCAAACGTTTTTTCTTGTTTTCTTCATACTCACTGAAGCCTCCTTCAAAGAAATACACTTGACTATCACCTTCAAAAGCAAGAATGTGGGTACAGACTCTATCTAAGAACCAACGGTCGTGACTAATTACCACTGCACAACCAGCAAAGTTTTCTAGCCCTTCTTCTAATGCTCTTAAGGTGTTTACATCAAGATCATTAGTAGGCTCATCAAGTAGTAATACATTCCCTTCTTCTTTTA
>JBNMOX010000272.1:0-3471 GCA_051275835.1 Patiriisocius sp. | reverse complement strand
GTGTATTTGCAATCCCAACTTCAAATACATCATTAAACGAAGTACTATGAAACACCTACTACTCACTATAACACTATGTATTACGTCAAATACAATGATATTGGCACAACTTTCTGTTGCACCCAATGCATCGAATTCTACAGATACCTATATTTACGCAAGCAATGTTCAGATTTATGTAGAAGACTATATAAGGCTTGTAGAGAATAGTGCTGGAACCACTGAGGCAAGTATCTATTTGAGAGATCAAGCACAACTTCTGCAAGGCGGTAGTGATAATCAAAATAGAGGAAGTGGCTTTATATCTGTCTATCAAGATAGTAACTCAGATGCCTATGATTATAATTTATGGTCGTCTCCTGTAACAAAAGCTGTATCTGGAGGAGCTAATGCTGGAAATAGACAATATGGGATGACAAACTTCCATGAAGCTACAGGTATTACAGAATCAAGTCCAGCAACTTTAACTGCAGGATTTAATGGGATTTCTAGTCCATTACAAATTTCTTATAGATGGCTATATCGATGGAAAAATAATACTCAAGAATTTATTCCTATTTATGGCAGCACTGTTGTATCTCCAGGAAAAGGGTTTATCATGAAAGGCACAGATGTTACAACAGCAGGTATTCCAGAAACACAAAATCAAAATTACGATTTTAGAGGAAGACCACATAGTGGTGATATTTCTATTACACTTAGGGAAGATGGAACTAATTTCGGAGGAAATCCATATCCTTCTGCCTTAGATTTAAATGCATTTTTCTATGATGTAGATAATGTTGGCAAATTTACCATGATTCAATATTATGATGAAGATAGAACTATTAATTCTCATTTATATTTAGATAATAAGGCAGGCTATGGTACTTGGGCTCCTGGTGCTGAAAGTACTATTGCTCCTGGTGAACCCGGATATAACCCTGGTAATTATACAGTACCTGTATTTCAAAATTTTGCAAATGATGGTACGCCTTTGGGTGGTGATAATGGAAATGGTGATCATATTGAAAGAAGAATGGCGCCAATTGCGCAAGGGTTTTTCATTCCATCTTCTCCAGCTGTTGTTGGTTCAGATGTTTTAACTTTTAAAAATAGCCATAGGGTATTTGTACAAGAAAGTGCAACTTTTTCAGAATTTAGAAATTCTGAAAACTTCGACGGTGCTTCTGGTCAAAATCAAATTGATCCTACAGAACCTCAAAGTCAGTATTTTGCACCACAATTAAGAATAAACACGTATATGGGAGATTCTCACATGCGTCAAACCTTATTGATATTGCATGACGACACAACAGATTTATTTGATTTGGGTTGGGATGCAGTGAGTCCTTTAGATGCTACATCGGAAATGTACTTTCCTATATTGGTAGATGATTGGGATAAATTTACCCCATACCCTTTTGTAATTAATGCGGTTCCTTTTGATGATATCTTGAAACAAATTCCATTTACAATAGACCTCGATGAAAAACAAAATGTCGTAATTACAGGTGTTGAAGAAATTGACCTTCCTATAGACCACGTTTATGTGTATGATGCTCTAGAAAACACCTACCAAAGTATTGTAGCTGGTAATACAGCTTCATATGTTCTTGATGAAGGTATTCATGAAGATAGATTTTCTATTGTATTCAGAAAAGAGTTTGCTATAAATCAAGAGTTTATCAGAGAATCTAATGATGAAGCTTCTGACTTGATTACAATGTTTCAAAATAATGCGCTAACACAACTAGAAGTAGCAAATCCAGAAGGATATGAAATAGCCAAGGCAGCTATATTTGACATGAGAGGAAGATTAGTGTTACATGAAACAAATCTTGGTGACAATTCAAAACTTACATTTCCAACAGGCACCTTTAGTGATGGTGTTTACTTAGTACTATTAACGACTTCTGAAAACCTAAATATTGATTATAAAATAATAGTTAAAAACTAATAGCAATAAGGCTAAGGTATGGAAGATTTCATGTTACCCTGCCTTAATAAAAAACTATTCGGTATAGAATGTTTTGGCTGTGGCTTTCAAAGAGCCACAGCCTTATTTTTTAGAGGTGAGTTCATTGCAGCTTTTAAAATGTATCCTGCCGTATACACCCTACTCTTCTTTGGTGTATTTATTTTACTCACTATGGTTATTAAAATAAAATATGCACACCAAATTAAAATCGGACTTGCAATTCTGAACGGTGTCATCATTGTAGTTAGTTATTTTTACAAAATGAGTTTCTTATTTTAACTATTCAACTATTTCCATTATTTTTAAAAAACAAAAACCAACACAAAAAAGATGGAACAACAAACCTTACCCAATTCGAAAGCAATACTCATTCTAGGAATTCTATCAATACCATTATGCTGCTGTTATGGAATTGCTGGGCTTGCAATGGGCGTAATTGCTTTAGTTTTAGCCAAAAAAGCAACTGCACTTTATTTAGAAAATCCTGATGAATATATAGGTATTAAAAATGTAAAAACTGGAAAAGTATTAGCCATTATTGGGATTGTCCTTGGTGTACTAATGCTTTTATTTATTCTTAGTATCACCTTCTTTGTTTCCGAAGAAACAGTTTTTGAATGGCAAAGACAGCTTGAAGAAATGCGAGCTGCACAAGAATAAAACAAAAAAAGCGACGTATCAAATACGTCGCTTTTTTTATTTAAAAATATAACAAACTAGATCTCAAACGTTTTCAAAGTTTCTATTATAATAGAAATACAATCATGTAATTGTTCTTCATTCATTACTAATGGCGGTGCAAAACGTATAATATTTCCGTGGGTAGGTTTTGCTAACAAACCATTGTCACGGAGTTTCATACAAATATTCCAAGCAGTATCACTTTCTTCATCATCATTAATAAGAATAGCGTTTAACAAGCCTTTCCCTCTTACCAATTTACAAATGGTACTTGTTTCAATAAATGTAGTAAGCTCTGCTCTAAATATATTCCCTAATTTATATGCATTTTCAGCCAACTTTTCATCGGTTACTACTTCTAAGGCAGCCATAGCAACTGCAGCAGCGATAGGATTTCCTCCAAAAGTAGATCCATGTGAACCCGGAGTAATAACCTTCATGATAGGATCGTTTGCTAATACAGCTGAAACTGGATACGCTCCTCCACTTATTGCTTTACCTAAAATTAGAATATCTGGTTTCACATCTGGTGTACCACTACAATCTTTCTTCTCGCAAGAACAGTCCCCACAGGTAGCCAATAAACGACCTGTTCTAGCAATTCCAGTTTGAACTTCATCTGCAATAAATAAAACATTGTGCTTTTCGCATAAGGCTTTTGCATCTCTCAAGTAATTCTCACTTGGCACAAAAACGCCTGCTTCTCCTTGAATAGGTTCTACCAAGAAACCAGCAATGTTTTTATTAGATGCTAGGGTTTCTTCTAAAGCATTTAGATTGTCATATTCAACTTTTATAAAACCATTGGTATAAGGTCCAAAGTTTGATCT
>JBNMOX010000271.1:0-3481 GCA_051275835.1 Patiriisocius sp. | reverse complement strand
TAGTACGTCAAGAAAAAGATGCTGCTTATGTGGATATTACAGACAATCTAACTTTTTTTGAAGACAATAGTTTTATCTGGACCAGCGAGCGTGATGGATGGAACCATATCTATCATTTTGGTAAAAATGGAAAACTTAAAAATCAAATCACTAAAGGGGCCTGGGAAGTAACCAACTATTACGGATATGATCCTGCAAGTAATAGGGTGTTCTACCAAAGCACAGAAAACGGAAGTGTTAACCGTGGCGTTTATAGTATAGGAGTAGATGGTGCAAACAAGAAAAACCTTTCTACAATGGCGGGTACGAATAGCGCAGGCTTTAGCGCAGATTACACGTATTTTATTAACAGATTTCAAAGTGCAACATCGCCAAGTGTGTATACCTTAAACGATGCTAAGTCTGGAGACATTGTTAAAGAAATTAAAAATAACACTGCAGTGGCTACCAAAGTAGCAGGGTACAAAGTGTCACCCAAAGAGTTTTCTACAATCAATGTACATGGGAATGATTTAAATATGTATACTATCAAGCCATTAGATTTTGATGCGAGTAAACAATACCCTTTGTTTATGTATCAATACTCTGGTCCAGGTTCTCAAAATGTTGCGAACCGTTGGAATGGTAGTAATGATTATTGGCATCAAATGCTGGCGCAACAAGGATATGTTGTCGTATGTATTGACGGTAGAGGTACTGGACTGAAAGGGCGAGATTTTAAAAAAGCAACGCAATTAGAATTAGGAAAATACGAAGTGCAAGATCAAATAGAAGCTGCGAAGCAACTGGGTTCAAAATCATATATAGATGCAAATCGTATCGGTATTTGGGGCTGGAGTTACGGTGGTTTTATGTCAAGTAATTGTTTATTTCAAGGGGCAGATACTTTTTCAATGGCTATTGCTGTTGCGCCTGTAAGTAGTTGGCGATTTTATGACACTATTTATACGGAACGTTATATGGCGACACCACAAGAAAATGCAAGTGGATATGATACCAACTCTCCAATGTCTCATGTGGCTAAATTAAAAGGAAAATTTTTATTAGTTCATGGAAGTGCAGATGACAATGTACATGTGCAAAATTCTACGCGTTTGGTAGAAGCATTAGTTCAAGCGAACAAACCATTTGATTGGGCTATTTATCCAGACAAGAATCACGGTATTTATGGCGGTAATACCCGTTTACATCTATACACCAAAATGACTAATTTTATTAAAGAGAATTTATAATCAACTAATATTAATAATTAATAATCACTAATATGGAATTTAAATTTGGAGGTTCAGAAACGAACCAAAAAACGGTGCTAGGGCATCCATCAGGTTTGTTTGTGTTGTTCTTTACAGAGATGTGGGAACGTTTTTCTTACTATGGTATGCGTGCACTTTTGGTGCTTTTCTTAGTCTCGTCAATGTTAGATGAAGGATGGGGTTGGGATCGTTCAGAGGCATTGATGCTATATGGTTGGTATACTGGTCTTGTGTATATTACACCAATATTTGGGGGATTAATTGCAGATAAACTTACAGGGTATCGTAATGCAGTTGTAATTGGAGCCTTGTTAATGACGCTTGGTCATGCGTCTATGGCATTAGAAGTATTTGCAGATCCGTTTTTCTATTTAGGGCTTGGATTATTGATTATCGGTAATGGTTTGTTTAAACCGAATATCTCTTCAATGGTAGGTCAATTATATAAAAATCAAGGAAAAGAAAAGGATGCAGGATACACGATATTCTATATGGGTATTAATGCGGGTGCTTTCTTAGGTATTTTATTATGTGGTTACATCGGCGAATCTGTTGGTTGGCATTATGGATTTGGACTAGCTGGAATTTTTATGTTCTTCGGGATGTTACAATTTTATTTTGCACAAGAGATATTTGGTCGTATAGGTCTTTCTCCTAAGATGACTCAAGATTTTGATGATGCCATTGAAGACACTGTAGAAGATACAATTGAAGCGATAGAAGATACAATACATGATGCAGAGAAATCTAAAGTGACTAGAGATAGATTAGTTGTTATTGGTATTCTAGCCTTCTTTACTATCTTCTTTTGGTGGGCATTTGAGCAAGCAGGTGGTTCTATGACTATTTTTGCTGCAGATTACACAGATAGATTATTAGTTGGAGATGGAGCGCTTGTCTTTAAAGTATTTAATACGATTCTTACGATTGTCCCGCTGTTAATTATTACATGGGTTTTAGGGATGCTGTTCAAACAAACCTATTCAAAATACTCACTTTCTAATATATTACTAGGAACTAGTTTTGTGATCATTTGGGGAATTGTAATCTGGATGTTATTAACAGAATTTAATGCAGATGTGGCTGAAGTTAAAGCATCTTGGTTTGGGATCTTAAACTCATTCTTTATTATTGCTTTTGCACCATTATTTTCTAAACTATGGCAGAGTAAATACAATCCTTCAGGTCCAGTGAAGTTTGCTGTTGGTCTTATTTTATTAGGTCTTGGTTTTGGAATTTTAGCCTATGGTTCATTAGCAATCCCATTAGGAGCTAAGACAGCTTCTGTAAGTATGATGTTCTTGGTCTTTGCATATTTACTTCATACCCTTGGAGAGTTATGTGTATCTCCTGTTGGATTATCATATGTAAGTAAATTAGCACCAGTGAAACTTGTTGGTTTAATGTTTGGAGTTTGGTTTGTAGCCAACTTTATTGCAAATACAGCAGCGGGTATTACAGGTAGTTATATGGATCCAATTTTAGAAGAAAAAGGACTTACGTATTTCTTTATGATATTTACTTTAATACCAATTGGTGCAGGTGTAATCATGTTATTATTGAATAAATACCTTATTAAGAAAATGCACGGAATTCGTTAAGAATACAATTATTATCAATAAAAAACGTTCCATTTTTGGAACGTTTTTTGTTTACAATAGCTTATGAAGAACATATTATTTTTACTCATTACACTTGTTTCAATAACAACCGCAAGCGCGCAGAAAGAAATTAAATGGATATCTATGAATGATGCCTTAGCAGCGCAGGCTCAAAATCCAAAACTCATTTTTATAGATATGTATACCACTTGGTGTGGCCCTTGTAAACTATTAGACAGAAATACATTTAGCAATGCAGATGTCATAGATTATATTAATGAATATTATTATGCAGTAAAGTTTAATGCAGAAGGTGAGGAGCCAGTAAGCTATATGAATGAAACTTTTGGAAACCCAAGCTATGACCCTGCAAAAGCTAGCCGTAGAAATTCTCAACACCAATTTGCAAGACACCTAGGAATAAGAGCCTATCCAACGCTTGCTTTTTTAGACCAAAAAGGAGCATTACTTACCACCGTAAAAAGCTATAGAACACCCCAGCAATTAGAGCTGTACTTATCGTTATTTGCTTCTGGTGATTACCTAAACTTAAAAACTCAGGACGAGTTTAGTACCTATTCAGAGAATTTTAAACCTACTTTTATAGAGTAAGTTTATTTCTAAAAA
>JBNMOX010000270.1:0-3499 GCA_051275835.1 Patiriisocius sp. | reverse complement strand
ACCTGGTTTAAATGGTAAAAAATTCCATTTTGTACCAGCAGCTTCTAAAACATCATGAGTATTGATATCCATCAAATTGAAAATCTTTGCTAATTCATTAACAAATGCAATATTAATATCTCTTTGCGAGTTCTCTATTACTTTTGCTGCCTCAGCAACTTTAATTGTTGGTGCCAAATGGGTGCCTGCAGTAATTACAGATTTATATAACGCATCAACTTTTATCCCTATTTCTGGTGTGGAGCCAGAAGTTACTTTTAAAATCTTCTCTACCGTATGTTCTTTATCACCCGGATTTATTCTTTCTGGTGAATACCCTGCAAAAAAGTCTTTATTAAACACCATTTCAGATACTCTTTCCAACACAGGAATGCATTCTTCTTCTGTTGCTCCCGGATATACTGTAGATTCATAAATAACAATATCATCCTTTTTCAAAACAGCTCCTATCGCTTCACTTGCTTTCACTAACGGAGTTAAAACAGGTCTATTATTTTTATCAACCGGAGTTGGAACGGTAACAATGTAATAATTACACTCTTCTATATCACGCAACAATGTTGTGCAAAAAAGTCCGTTTTTATCTGAAGATTTTTCAACCAATACTGCTTGCAACGTTTCATTGTCCACTTCTAAAGTTGAATCTGTACCAGACATTAACTCTGCCACCCTTCCTTTATTGATATCAAAACCAACAACTGAATATTTTGTAGCAAATAATCTTGCTAAAGGCAAGCCCACATAGCCTAAACCGATAATTGCAATACGGGGATTTGCGGTTAGTGATGCGTGGTCGGTGGTAGTAGCGTTTTTATTATGTATTTCTTTTTTCATTTTCTTTTTTTCATTACTAAGATTAAAATTAGTGATTTTTGTTTGGTGATTAGTGAAACCTTACACTATAAGGTTATAATCTTGTTTTCAAACTTTTAACCATCCCATATAATTGCTTTCTAATTAATAACAACTTTTCATTAAAATCTTTTTGCGATTCCATAAATTTTAATCTAACAGCTATTTCCATCTGGGTGTCCAATTCTCCTAATGAGCCCAATGATATGTATATAAACTGTATATACTCTTTTGTGCTTTTTCGCATAAAACCTTCTGAAATATTGGAAGGTATTGAAACACTACATCTTCTAATCTGAGATATTAACCCATATTTTTCTTCTTTAGGGAAGTTCGCAGTAATTTTATAAACATCTTCGACCAAATTCATTGCATTTTGCCAAACATTTAAATCTCTGTAACTTAATATCATCTTTTTCTTTTTTCCTTATCACCCTTCACTCATCATCAATCACCCTTCACTCATCACCAAACACCATTCACGCTTAAAGATTCTCCCAATACCATTTAACAGCCTCTTTTAAACCTTGCTGTAATGAAAATTGAGGGTTGTAATTTAATAGTTGTTTTGCCTTGTCAACACTTGCATGAGAATGCGGAATATCTCCAATCCTATTTGGACCGTGCTTCACATCTACATTCGCTATTTTAGCATCGAACTCTGAAAGATATTCTTTTAAATACTTCATTAAATCATTTAACGTATTCCGATCTCCAAAAGCAACATTATAAACGGTATTGATTGCTTCTTTATTTTCTGTCACAAGACTCAATAAATTAGCTTGAATGACATTATCGATGTAGGTAAAGTCTCTTGAATAATTTCCATCGCCATTAATTACTGGAGATTCACCAGCCATTAATTGACTTACAAATTTTGGAATCACTGCTGCATACGCACCGTTTGGGTCTTGCTTTCTCCCAAACACATTAAAATAGCGCAAACCTATGGTTTCTAAACCATAGGTTTTTGAAAAAACATCTGCATACAACTCATTCACATATTTGGTTACTGCATAAGGAGACAATGGTTTCCCAATAACACTTTCTACCTTTGGCATTGATTCTGAATCACCATAGGTTGAAGAACTTGCTGCATAAACAAAACGCTTCACCCCATTATCTCTAGATGCCACTAACATGTTTAAAAAACCGCCAACATTTACATCATTTGATGTAATAGGGTCTTTTATTGATCGTGGAACAGAACCTAAAGCCGCTTGATGTAAAACATAATCAACTCCTGTAGTGGCCTTTATGCAATCTTCAAGGTTTCTAATATCTCCTTCAATAAGTGTGAAATTTGGATTTTTTAAAAGCTGCGTAAGATTTTCTCTTTTTCCAGTTGCAAAATTATCTAAACAGATAACGGCATTCTTTTTCTCTAAAAGCGCTTCACAAAGGTTCGCACCAATAAACCCAGAACCTCCTGTTACCAGTATTTTTTTTCCTGTTAAATCAATATTCATTTACTCTAATTTAATTCTTTCTTATTTAATACTATCAAATCCTTTTTCTTCTAAATTAAACTCATGGTACCCGTTTCTACCAGCAAAAATTGACCAAAAACTTTAATTTTGCAGGAAGATTTACAATATCATCAAACAAACCTGTGAAAAATAAAACGGATATCCCCACTAACAGGGTGAGTGAAACTTGATTTTCAAAAAAGAATTGGATAAAAAATAGCGCGATGATATAGCTAATATAAAAAGCAACCCCTCCAAAAGAAGGAGTACTATTACTATGGGAGCTTCGAACACCTGGAACGTCTGTTAAATTGAACTTTAAAGAAATTCTTGTTATTTTTGGAATAAGGGTATAGCTTACCAAAAATATTATACCAAACAGTAGAATAAAATAATATATATGTTCCATTTTCTTTTTTTTTCTTTTTATAAAATATCTAGCAACAAATACTTCACAATAAGTTTAATAAAACCACATTTATATATTTTGTATTCTAATAGGGGTTTTAGTGAAGGCTTAAACCTTATAACAATTTTGAGCAAATATAATATTAAATAGAATAGAAAAGCAAACTTTATGTAATGATTTTATTTTCCAATTTGATAGTATTCAAATCCCTTTTCCTCTAAATTAAATGCATTGTATTGATTTCTTCCATCAAAAATAACTGGAGAGACTAATTGTGCTTTTATTTCTTCAAAATCTGGAGATCTAAATTCCTTCCATTCCGTCAAAAGAATTAATGCAGCTGCATTCTTTAAAACCTCATACTTTGCGCTGCAATACTCTATATTCTCAATTCCTTTTAAATACCATTCTTTGGCCTCTTGCATGGCTTTCGGGTCGTACACGTTAACTTTAGCACCTCTTTTCACCAATTCTTTGATAGTATAAATGGCTGGTGCTTCACGCATATCATCGGTACCTGGTTTAAAAGCCAAACCCCACAACCCAAAAGTAAACCCCGATAAATTTGCTCCAAATCTTTTTACAATTTTCTGAGCAATTACGAACTTTTGCGCATCATTCACTTTTTCTACTGAAGCAATTAAAGATGGAGTATACCCATGCGCTTCTGCTATTTTTTGTAAGGCTTTTACATCTTTAGGAAAACACGCACCTCCATAACCGGCACCAGGATAAATAAAACTATAGCCAATTCTTTTATCGGATCCAA
>JBNMOX010000269.1:0-3499 GCA_051275835.1 Patiriisocius sp. | reverse complement strand
ATGATGTTTGCTTTAGATGTAACATCATTCCAAGACGGCAGCGGGTCAACTAAGTCCATCGCCGCAGTTTCGGTTGTTTCTTTAGGAGCAGTTGTATTTTTGCACCCAACAAGCACAAATAATACAAATAGAATACTTACTATTTTTTTCATAATTATATATTTAAAAAAAAAGATTAGTAGTTTTCAATGAAACTACATTAAAAACTACTAATCTAAAAACTATTAATTTAAGCAGTTTTTGCTTTAGTTTTGCGGCTTACCGGTCATCTTTTTCACTACACCGTCAATACTCAATGTGCCTCCTTCAACAGGCGGGAAATCTTTAAAGGATGACAAGAAGTTAGCTGCAATAGTCTGTGCAGGTACAAATAACCACATATTGTCAGCATACCATCTTAGGTACATTCCAGACTTCCATGAAACTTCAAAAGGATCTGCTCTCAAATTAATTACAAGTGGCCATGATGGAGTTTTACGATATGCTTCATTAATTGCACCCTCCATATAGGTAAAGTGTAATTTCCAGTTATTGTAACGAATAGCATTTAAGTTTGAACCTGCATCAAAATAAAAAATCTCTTTTCTTGGCGCCTCTTTAGTCTCACCTTTCCAAAAAGGCATCAAATTATAACCGTCTAAATGTGCTTTAAAAGTTTTTCCTGCTGCGGAATATCCCTTTAACACTTTTTCTTTAATATCAGGTACTCCCGCTGCAGCCAATAAGGTAGGCATCATATCTTCATGAGAATAAATGTTATTGTCAATAGTTCCTGGCTTTATGACTCCTGGCCATCTGATCACAGAAGGCACTCTAAAACCGCCTTCCCAAGTGGTTCCTTTTTCTCCAGCAAATGGAGTTGTACCGCCATCAGGCCATGAAAATTTCTCAGCACCATTATCCGTAGAATACATAATAATAGTATTATCGATAATCCCAAGTTCTTCTAATTTAGCAAGGACTGTTCCTATAGCTTTATCATGTTCTACCATTCCATCAGGATATAGACCAATACCAGTTACACCAACACTCTCTTCTTTAAGGTGCGTCCATACGTGCATTCTTGTAGCACTCAACCATACAAAGAAAGGTTTTCCTGCTTTATGTGCTTTTTCAATAAACGAAATAGCTGCTCCAGTAAATTCTTCATCAGCAGTTTCCATACGTTTTCTTGTCATTGGGCCTGTATCTTCGATTTTACCATCAGAATAAGAGTGAATGACTCCACGAGGTCCATATTTTTTATGAAATTCCGGATCTTTTGGATAATAATAGGTTTCTGGTTCTTCTTCAGCATTTAAGTGATATAAATTTCCATAAAACTCGTCAAAACCATGATTCGTTGGTAACATCTCATCCCGATCTCCTAAGTGGTTTTTTCCAAACTGACCTGAAGTATACCCTTGTGGTTTTAATAGCTCTGCTATGGTTGGCTGATTAGCTTGTATCCCTTGTGCTGAACCTGGCATACCAATGGTTAATAATCCAGTTCTAAACGGGTGCTGGCCAAGAATAAATGCAGCTCTTCCTGCTGTGCAAGATTGTTGAGCGTACCAATCTGTAAAAACAGCACCTTCTTTACCTATACGGTCAATATTTGGGGTTTGGTACCCCATCATCCCTTGGTTGTTAATACTGATGTTGGAATATCCAATATCATCTCCCCAAATCACAAGGATATTTGGTTTATCCTGAGCATACATAATGCCAGAACAACAAATTAATAGTGCCAATAAAATTTTTTTCATAATCTGATTTATTTAATAGGAATATTTAATTTAGATTGTTTGGGAAGATTTTTTTTATTTGGTGTCAACCATTGGTATTTCTAGTGCAAGTTGGGCATCAATAAGTGTTTCGATCTTATTTTCTGCCTGAAAAAAGCGCACTGCTTTACCTGCAGGAAGTATCTTTTTAAACTTTTTATAGTATTCTTTTTTAAGTTTTAAAAGGTCTCTTTGATAGCCCATGTAGTTCACAAATAATTCATTCGCTTTTTCATCGCTAAGGTTTTCGTAGTTCATCGCAAAATCCTTAATACCGGCGATACGCTTATTATGTACTGTGTAAAGTTTCCCCTGATATTCATTATAAAGATTCCAAAATGGTTGACTTTCCGTTTCGCTGAGGTTCATCACATTTGTAATAGCGGCTTTCTTTTCAATTTTTAGGACATCACGGGATATTTCCAGGTAGTCGTTATCGGATTGAGCGAAGATTGATGATGTAAGACAAAGCGAAGCTATGGACAACGCGATAATTGATAAAATTTGATTTTTCATTATATTAATTTATAGGCATTTATTTTTTAAAATCTTATCTAGAACCAGAACCCTCCTGCAAAGCCTTCATAGTATCTCCTAAGTTAAAACTTGCAGCTTTCATTCTTGGAGGATATTCTTTAAACGTTGCAATAAATTGACCTACATAGTCTGCTGCTGGTAATAATAGATAGACGTGGTCAAGGTACCAATCCCAATATGTATTGGATGTTGTGGTCGCGAATTCATAAGGATCTCTACGTAGATTATATAGCCAAGGTATTCTTGTGGTTACCATTGGTTTTGACCAAGTATCCAAAGTTCCTTGGGCAGGTTGGTGCATAAAAGTTACCTTCCAATCGTTGTAACGTAGTGCCATTAATTCACCGTCATCAGAAAAGTAAAATAATTCTTGACGGGCACCTTTTTTCTCTTTTCCAGTTAAAAACGGTAACATATTATAGCCATCTAAATGTACTTTGTATGAACGCCCATTTTCTGTAACACCCTTTAATAAATCTTCTTTGATGTTTGGATTTCCAGCTGCAGCTAAATATGTTGGAAACCAATCCATTCCCGACATTATTTCATTCGAAACAGATCCAGCCTCAATGTTTCCAGGCCAACGAACCATAGATGGAGTTCTCCAGCCACCTTCCCAGTTGGTGTTCTTTTCACCTCTAAATGGATTCACACCAGCATCTGGCCAGGTGTTTTTGTGAGGACCATTATCAGTACCATATTGAACAATAGTATTATCTGCAACACCCAACTCATCTAATAAATCTAATAATTCCCCTACATGCATATCGTGTTCAACCATACCATCACCATATTCATTTTGTCCCGAAATACCGCGGTTTGAATCTTTTACATGTGTTCTAAAGTGCATGCGTGTACCATTCCACCATACAAAAAACGGTTTCCCTGATGATACTGAGTTTCTGATGAATTTTTTTGCTGCAGCAACTGTCTCATCATCAACTGTTTCCATGCGTTTTTTTGTTAATGGACCCGTATCTTCAATTTTGCCATCTGAATACGAATGGATTACACCACGTGGGCCATAATTTTTTGCAAAATTCGGGTATTTAGCCGGATCTGGATAATCTTCTAATTCTGGCTCTTCTTCCGCATTTAAATGATATAGATTACCGAAAAATTCATCAAAACCGTGATTGGTTGGTAACATATGATCAAGATCACCAAGGTGGTTTTTCCCAAATTGCCCAGTTGCA
>JBNMOX010000268.1:0-3516 GCA_051275835.1 Patiriisocius sp. | reverse complement strand
GCTAAAAAATATTGAAATGAATGAGTTTTCAATTAGACAAATTGATTCTACCTTATCAAAATACAATGAAAAGGTTTTATTAGCATCTTCTAATAATCAAATTGCCGTAGTTGATAAAAACTACAGTTATAGTTATGTTGTTGCTGAAAAATCTAAATTACAGAAAGAAAATACACAGCTAAAAAATGATTTAGTATATGCAGATGCTGCTATTATTCAAATAAATAATGATAATATTATTAAAGTTAAAACACCTATATATAAAAAGAAGGCCATTGTTTACCCCGTGTTTTTTATTTTCTTGTTTATTTTCTTCTCCTGGATGATTAGTAATTACAAGCGCATTAAAATATTAGCTGAAACTGAAAAAGCACCGTCTTTAAAATAATTTGTGTTAGGTACCTCAGCTGTTTTAAAATAGATTTTTATGGTTTTAAAAAGGTTAACTTGGGATAGTGATTTTTTTGGATATGAGACAGGTAAGATTGCATTAAAAAGCTCAAAAGATTTTGATTTTAAAAATCTTGTCAAAATTGCAAAGCCCTATACGTTAGTGACGATTTTCTCTAAAGAAGAAATCGCTGAAGATTTAATTCAGCTTGTTGACACTAAAATAGTGCTTAATAAGTATATAGCTATTACAGCATTTCATGAGATATCTAATGAAAACATCTGTTCTTTTGAATATTCTGAATCTTCGTATAAAGCACTAAAAGAACTTGCACTTATAAGTGGCGCATATTCCAGATTTAATCTTGATTCAAATTTTAAAAATGACGAGTATAAAAAATTATATTCAACATGGATAGATAATCTCGTTTTGAAGCAACAAGCCTTTGATATTTGCATCTATAAAGAAGCAGAAGATATTCTTGGATTTACGAGCATCGAGGAGAAAAGCAAAAAAGTAGCAGACATTGGATTAGTTGCTGTTAGTAATCACGCGAGGGGAAAAGGAATTGGCACCCAATTAATAGAGCGTGCTTTATTAAGCGCCATTCAACATGGATATGATGAGGTTCAGGTTGTTACTCAAAAAGAAAATATTCCTGCCATAAAACTGTATGAAAAATGTGGTTTTAAACAAAGTGAACTAACCTATGTTTATCATTATTGGAACCTATGATACCTTTTAATAAACCCTTTACCGTTGGAAAAGAACTATGCTATATCAAGGATGCTGTCGCGTCAGGTAAGATATCAGGAAACGGGATTTTTACAAAAAAATGCCAAGTTTTTTTCGAAGAGAACTTTTCTTTTAAAAAAGCACTTCTTACGACCTCTTGTACAGATGCTTTAGAGATGGCAGCGATGCTTATAAATATTGTTCCTGGCGACGAGGTAATCATACCATCTTATACTTTTGTGTCTACCGCATTAGCCTTCGTAAGACAGGGAGCGATTATTCGCTTTGCAGATAGTAGACCAGACCACCCAGGAATTGATGAGACCAAGATAGCACCTCTTATAAATTCAAAAACAAAAGCCATTGTGGTTGTTCATTATGCGGGTGTAGCCTGTGATATGGACGCTATTATGGACATAGCAACAACGCATAATTTATATGTAATTGAGGATGCAGCCCAAGCTATTGACTCTTATTATAAAGGGAAACCCCTTGGAAGTATAGGACACATGAGCACCTTCTCTTTTCACGAAACAAAAAATATTATTGCAGGTGAAGGAGGTCTCTTGGCCATTAATGATGAACAGTTTATTGACCGCTCTGAAGTTATCTGGGAAAAGGGAACCAATAGGTCTGCATTTTTTAAAGGCGAGGTTGATAAATATGGCTGGGTCGATACAGGTTCCTCTTTTTTACCCTCGGAGTTAATTGCAGCATTTTTATATGCACAACTAGAAAACCTTGAAAAAATACAGAACAAACGAAAAGCATTGTGGAATTCTTACTATAAGCTTTTAAAACCTCTTGAAGATAAAAAATTACTCAAAATACCTGCTATTCCAGATTTTGCGACAAATAATGCACATATGTTTTATGTTGTCTTGCAAAACCAGGAGCAACGTGACGCGTTTATTGCCTTTTTAAAAGGACAACAAATACATACCGTTTTCCATTATTTATCGCTTCATAAAAGTCCTTATTATACGGCTTTAGATATTGAAACTTTCACGCTGAATAATTCAGATACGTATACGGAGTGTTTGGTGAGACTGCCGTTTTTTTATGATTTGACCCTAGATGAGGTTGCGTACATAGGCGGTAAAATAAATGAATTCTTTTCATGAAAATTTTACATATAGCTCCAGACGAAAAATTTATTGAGAGCATGTATTGGCAATTTGAACAGGTATTTCCAAGGGCTAGTGCGTTTATAATTGTATTGCCTAAAGAACAACAGAAAACTAAATATGTTGAAGAGAGAAAGACGTTTCAAATTATAAAAGACACAAAAGAAGGTGTAGCCATTTGCTTGCATACAATTTTAGCTTTTGATATAGTGATTCTTCACGGACTTACTTTTTTTCAAAGCAAGGTTGTTTTAAAATGTAAGCAGAAAAACAAGCTCGTTTGGTTTTTTTGGGGTGGAGAACTTTATGACAATCCGAAAGCACTAAAATACAAGGGTATTGGTTCTAAAACGACGGCTACATTTGAGGTGAAACAAGATTTTAAAAGTCGAATAAAAGGGCTTATAAGGCCTTTTTATTATCGTATTTTTCAAAATGCTAAAACACCAGAATTAAACATATTAAAAGCGGCACGCATGATTCCTAATTTTGGGATTGTTCATGAAGAAGAATTACGGTTTTTGCAAAGCGAAACCTTACTCAACCCAAAGGCGAAACAGCTAAAAATGACCTACTATCCATTAGAGTTTATCTTTAAAGATATCGAGGATACATATATCTGCGGAAACGATATTTTGATTGGAAATTCTGCATCGTTAACAAACAATCATTTGGAGCTATTCGATATTTTAAAACCATTTACTATTTCCGAAGAAAAAATTATAGTACCCTTAAGCTACGGAGATACAGGGTATGCTGCGCGCATTTGTGAAGAAGGAGAAAAAACTTTTGGAACTAATTTTCATCCATTGAATACCTTTATGTCGTTGCCAGATTATAATAAAATTATACAACAGTGTAGTATTGTGATCATGAATCATTATAGACAGCAAGCGGTGGGGAATATTGTTGCTATGCTGTGGATGGGAGCAAAAGTCTATTTAGATGAGCGAAATACGTTTTACCAGTATTTAAAGCGAATAGGAGTTGGTGTATATTCTATATCTGCTGACTTACGCCCGGATAACCTTGATGCTTTTAAGGCTTTAGAAGTAAGTGAAGTGAATAGTAACAGAGCTATTTTACGCAAAGAAATAAGCTTTGACGTTTTGAAAGAAAATTTGAGAAGCCAATTGACAACACTTATTAAAGAAATCGCATAATGCAATTACAGGATAGCATCATTAAGGGAGTTAAATGGACCACACTAGGTACGGTAGGGGTGGCTATCTGTTCTTTATTGAGACTTTCTATTTTAACTAG
>JBNMOX010000267.1:0-3519 GCA_051275835.1 Patiriisocius sp. | reverse complement strand
TAGTGATATATTAGTAGGTGCCCTTGTAGGGACGGTTTTAGCTATTTTAGGCTATAAAGCTTCTACGTATTTTATTGGAAAGATTTAATTATTTCACCCTACTAATCGTTAATCCATCTCTTATCGGAAGTAATACTGTTTCTAATCGAGGGTGTTCGTTCAGGACTTTATTGTAATCTAATAATACCTTGGTATCAATATCCTTAGGATTTAATGGCTCGACAACCTTACCGCTCCATAATACATTATCACTTAAAATAACAGCGCCAGTTTGCAGGGTAGGGAGCAATAATTCTAAATACTTAGGGTAATTTTTTTTATCTGCATCGATAAAAATTAAATCAAAAGAAACGTCTAATGTCGGAATGATATCCACCGCATTTCCAACGTGTTGTATCATCCGTTCTCCATAACCTGATTTATTAAAATATTTTCGTTGTATGTCATACAATTCTTCATTAATGTCTATCGTATGAAGGACACCATTTTTATTCATTCCTTCGACAAGACAAAGTGAAGCATAGCCTGTATACGTTCCAATTTCAAGAATATTAATTGGATGTATTAATTTAGAAATCATACTCAATACACGTCCTTGATAGTGACCACTAGACATACGTGGGAATAATACTTTTTGCCAGGTCTCATGCGTAAGCTGTTGTAGTAATTTTGGTTCTGCTTGCGAATGATTTACCGCATAATCATCAATATTTTCTGGGAGGAAATGCACTGGTTTTTTTTATTATGAGTTTCCTAAAATTCTAGTCATTAATTTTTGTTTTGCAGCTGGATTGTCACCACATAACCATTGTATTACATTGTCTTCCCAAATAGCATCACACTCTGTTTCGGTTAGGATTTTTCTTTCTAAAGCCAAGTCTAAAATCTTTCCGGGGTATGATGATTGTTGTTCGCTTTCCATTTCACCTAATGGATATGGGTCATCCAAGCCCATGACAACTTGTTTTGAACCTTGGTTTTTAATCAATAATTCAAGACCGCCAGTATCATGTACCAAGGTGTCAAAGAAAATATTTTTATGCCCTACCGCTTTTCGAGGATGAGACTTACCTTCAAATAAATCTGGTCTACCATCAAAACCTTGTATGCGTCTTCCTAGATTCATTTGTGCTAGTTGCCCTCCATGTGCAAAACACGTACGCATGTTTGGATATTTGTCAGCATAGCCATTTAGTGTTAAAAAGTGATAGGCATCAGCGCATTGTGCTAGCATCCATATTAAATGAAAACGCCAAGAAGTGTTTTTAAGTTTGATGAATTTCTCGCCATCATAGGGATGGATTTCAACCGCTAAATTATATTTACTCGCCATTTCAAAAATGGGCTCATTCTCTTCATCAAAAATACAACGCCAAGTCCCAATAGTATCCATATAATGGGTAGGTAAACACAATAATTGCATCCCTAGTTCTTCAACACAACGTTCTATTTCCCACAAGGCTCCTTGTACAACACCAGGATGTACCACGAAACCACAAGTAAATTTAGAGGGGTTTTCCCGTTGTACTTTAGCATTGAAATCGTTTTGGAATCTAAGCGCTTGTTTCATTTCTTCCAAACGTAAACCATTTCCATAGAGTTGGGAAAGGTTTAAAACTACGGCATGGTCTAAATTGTTTTTTTCCATCCACGCTAATTTTTCATCTAAGAAGAAACTAGAATCTGTCACGGGACGACTCCAATCTTTTTGCAACATAAATTTCCGGTCTTTATCCACCCAAAAAATACCTTTGTCTTTCATGAAAGGAGGAATCTCTTCTGGATAGGGAAGTAAATGTGAATGACCGTTAATGCGTAGTTTTCTGTTTTCCATGTTGGTGTATCTAGTCTCGTAAAGTTACAACTATTTAACAATTAGAAATAAAAATATTTTACGGGTTTTAAAACCTATCAATGCTACCTAAATTTTGAGGCTTGATTCAAAATATCTTGACTTTTTTTGAGTCAAGTATCTTTCAGCGAGGCGTTGCTATCTTCTTTAGCTGCTTTATGTTCAGTATTAAATATATTACAGACACTTTGTTCTTCCACCATCAACGGGTAAATTAATACCATTTATATATCCAGCAGCGTCGCTGGCCAAAAATGCAATAGCATTAGCTACTTCTTCTGGTTGCGCAAAACGTTTAGCAGGAACAATGCTTTTCATAAAGGCCGTGGCTTTTTCTTCAGAACCATCAAAACGTTTGGCGGCATTACTAATAATACTAGCTAAACGTTCTGTGGCCGTGAAGCCAGGTAAAACATTGTTGACAGTAATACCGTATTGTCCTAGTTCATTGGCCATGGTTTTACTCCAGCTGGCTACAGCGCCACGAATCGTGTTACTTACTCCCACTCCATCAATAGGTTGTTTTACAGAGGTAGAAATTACATTGATAATACGTCCATAGGCATCTTCTTTCATGCCTGGGACTACTGCCTGCACCAAAATTTGGTTACACTCCAAGTGCATGGAAAAAGCTTGAATGAACTCTGTAGTGTCTGCATCAAATATAGGACCTCCTTTTGGGCCTCCTGTATTGTTTAATAGCAGGTGAAAGTTCTTTTTTGCCGTAGCTGCAGTCACCTGTTCTTTTAGTTGCGCTGGGTTTGTAAAGTCAGCCACTAAGTAATCATGCGTTTGATTATCTTGTGTTGGCAATAGCGCTACCGTTACTTTTAGCTTTTCTTCATTTCTAGCGACTAGTGTAATAGTTGCGCCCATAGTTGCCAATTGTATGGCACTTGCTTTTCCAATACCAGCGGTACCTCCACAGATCATGGCGTTTTTGTTTTTTAAATCTAAATTCATAACGGTGTTTCGTGCAAACGGGGTTTAAATTAATAATTAGATGTTTCCTTCGTAACTAATACATACATTTTTGGCTTCTGTGAAAAATTTCAAGGCTTCAAAACCGCCTTCTCTTCCAACGCCACTTTGTTTTACACCACCAAAAGGGGTGCGTAAATCTCTGTTGAGCCAGGTATTTACCCATACAATACCCGCTTCAATTTGAGTTGATAAACGCATGGTTCTGTCAATATTACTGGTCCATAAGGTTGCTGATAAACCATATTGCACACTATTGGCTAACTGTAATGCTTCTGCTTCTGTTTTAAAAGGCATGAGGGTTACTACTGGTCCAAAAATTTCTTCTTGATTCACCCTGCAATCGTTGTCTTTTACTTCAATAACTGTTGGTTGTAAATAATATCCTTGCTCACTTCCGGTCACTGTTACAGGCTTGCCCCCAAATAAGATAGTACCGCCTTCTTCTTGTGCTAGTTTGATATACGATTGTACTTTCTCCATATGTGGTTTAGAAACCAAAGCACCTATATTGGTATCGCTATCAAATGGGTTTCCTACCTTTAATGCCGAAACTTTAGCAACAAAATCTTTTTTAAATTGCTCATAGATCGTTTCTTCTATATAAATCCTACTGCCGCACAAACAAATTTGACCTTGATTGGCAAAGGAAGATTTTACCGTCACCGAAAGCATCTTCTCATAAT
>JBNMOX010000266.1:0-3519 GCA_051275835.1 Patiriisocius sp. | reverse complement strand
TACAGCACATGTAAGAATTTTAATTCCTTCAGTATTAAACCCACCAGCAACTCCTGCAATCCCTTCATCATTATTTGTCTTTCCTGCAACAATTCCAGCTACGTGAGTCCCATGAAAAAAAGTATCGCCTCCTGTACTTTGGCGTGCATCATTATAATTTTCCCCAAAATTCCAGCCCTTCCAATCGTCAATACGTCCATTGCCATCATCATCAATTCCATTTCCTGTACTAGGATCGTTTGGATTTGCCCAAGCATCTTCTCCAGTATTTAAAAAGATATTTTGATAACTATCTGCTCCTAGACCTAAGTCTTGGTGAGACCAGTCTATTCCAGAGTCTAAAACAGCAACTGTTACTGAATTATTTCCCGTAGTAGTATCCCACGCATTTTCAATATTTATGTTTATACCATTGGATTGATTTAAATACCACTGATTACCATATACAGTATCGTCTGGAATAAGTGTATAAAACCCTAATGTTGGTATTTCTATTTTATGTACTAAGGAAGAATTTAATAGCAGCTGAGCAATAACAAAAACATCACTGTCTTCCGAAATTTTATAATCATGCCATCCTGTTAACGCTTTCCTAATAAATAGGATATTGTTTTCCAATTCGAAATTAACTTTTTCTTTTTCAGAAATTGTCTCGCGAAATTTTAGTGAAACTGTTTTTTCCACTATAGGAAACGGTCTAACATCTGCCTCAGATATTAAGTACCAATTATCCTCTATTATTTTGTACGTGTTCTCTTGAAATTGTTTTGTTTGACTAAACATAACTAGTGGAACTAAAAGAAGTACAATAAGGGGAAAGAATTTTTTAATCATAGCTTGGGTATGTTTTTATTCAATTTACTTAAAAAAATATTTAATAAATAGTCTATAATACTTCAACAAACAAACCATCCTCTGTTTTCTCGACTTTAGCAACACCATGCTTGGTTAAGCCCTTCATCGTTTTATCCCATTTTTTATTACTCAAACCACTTTGTTCTTTCAATGCAGTTAAGGAGATAGGGCTATTGTTTTTTAAAATATTAAAAACTACTTTCTCATCATCACTCATAGCCACCTGTTTTACTTCAGGTCTCATTTGAGGGAAGAATAATACTTCTTGAATAGAAGTATTATTGGTAAGGTACATAATTAAACGATCCATTCCAATACCCATACCACTGGTTGGTGGCATACCATATTCTAGAGCACGTAAGAAATCTTGGTCTATAAATTCTGTGGCTTCATCATCGCCACGTCCTGCTAATTTTACTTGGTCTTCAAAACGTTTGCGTTGGTCAATAGGGTCGTTTAACTCAGAATAAGCGTTTGCTAATTCTTTTCCACAGATTATCAACTCAAATCGCTCTGTAAGTTCTGGGTTAGATCTGTGCTCTTTGGTTAAAGGGCTCATCTCTTTAGGGTAATCTGTTATAAAGGTAGGCTGTATGTACTGTGCTTCACACTTTTCGCCAAAAATTTCATCAATAAGTTTTCCTTTTCCCATTGTTTCATCCACTTCAATCCCCATTTCTTGAGCAGCTTTTCTAACTTCATCTTCAGTTTTTTTAGTGATATCAAAACCTGTAAAATGTTTTATAGAATCTGCCATTGTTACTCTAGCATATGGAGCTTTAAAATTAATTTGATGCTCACCAAAAGTGGTTTCCGAACTTCCATTTACTTCTGTAGCACAAAATTCTAATAGCTTTTCTGTAAAATCCATCATCCAATTATAGTCTTTGTAGGCTACATAGATTTCCATCATGGTAAACTCTGGGTTATGGGTGCGATCCATACCTTCGTTTCTGAAAGTTTTTGCAAATTCATATACTCCGTCAAAACCACCAACGATTAGTTTTTTTAAATATAACTCACAGGCAATTCGCATGTACATAGGGATGTCTAGTGAATTGTGATGTGTTTTAAAAGGTCTTGCTGCTGCTCCTCCTGGAATAGGTTGTAGAATAGGAGTCTCTACTTCATAATAGCCGCTATTATTAAAAAAAGTACGCATAGCTGTAAACAACTTGGTGCGTTTTATAAATACTTCTTTTACATGTGGGTTTACCACCAAATCTGCATAGCGTTGGCGGTAGCGCATTTCAGGATCAACAAATTCATCATAGGTATTTCCCTCACTATCGGTTTTAGGCAATGGCAAAGGTTTTAAGGCTTTACTTAATAACTTGAAATCTTTAACTAAAACGGTAATTTCACCAACTTGCGTCGTGAATAATTCCCCTTCAATACCTATAAAGTCACCTAAGTCTAATAATTTTTTAAACAGGTCATTATACTTCATTTTATCTTCTCCAGGACAAATTTCATCTCTATTAAAGTATACTTGTATACGACCTTCGCTATCTTGAATTTCAGCAAATGATGCTTTTCCTTGTATTTTTTTACGCATCAATCTACCAGCAATCACTACCTTTTTGCCAGCTACATACTCCTGTTTAATCTGTTTGCTAGTATGATCTACAGGAAACAAATCTGCTGGATACGGGTTGATACCTAAGGCTCTCAATTGGCCTAATTTTTCTCTACGAATAAGTTCTACTTCAGAAAGTTGCATATGCTACATTTAAAAGCGCAAAATTAGCTTATTTCACAATTTTACGCTTCAAAATATGTGCAAATTTTTGTTTCCTACTTTAAGATGCTTTCTATTTGAGTGATTCCCGCTTTTGCTTGCTTGTGTTCTGGGTCTAAGGCCAATGCTTTTTGGTAGAGTGTTACTGCTTCTTTAGGGTTGTTTGTTTGCTTCAATTTATTAGCTAAGGATACATAGGTGTTCGCTTCTTCTGCATACAGCAAGATGTTTAATCGAGCTACTGCAATAGCTTCTTGCTCTTTGTTGGCAAAGAACAAGACACTTGCATAGGCGTTAAGTTCGTGATGGTTCTTTGATATGGGTTTTAACCTCTTCGCTGTTTTCTTTAATTTCTTCTGAAATTTTATAAGGCCCATTTCTGTTAATAAATCCCCTGTTTTAGCTATTATTTGATACGAGGATTGGTATTCACCTTGTACTAATTGTAAGATATCTTTCTCTAACGTTTCTATAGGTCTTTCTACAAAGCGGTTGATTTCTTTACCATCTTTATAAAAAATAAAGGTGGGTACTCTAGCAACGTTTAGCCCTTCTTCTTCACCACCTGGACTTTGTTTGTAGGTTTCTACTTCTCTACTCACACCTACCATCGTTAGTCTATCTAAAGAAAAGGATGCCGCATCAAGTAGTTTATATAATTTAGGGACTTCTTTTTTACTATCGCCACACCAAGTGCCCATAAATGCTTTAATAGTAATGCCTTCTAGTTCCTCTTTTAGTTGTGCAGTAACTTCAGGAGTGGGTGCATAGGCGTCATAGTTTTTTACAAACCAAGATCCGTAGCCTTCTCCAGACAGGCCTTCTTTGTTTATTTTTCCTTGTAAAGAAGTTTTGCTACCCTCTGTAATTTCTGTGTTAAAAGATTGGGCGCTAGCTGCACAAATAGAGAATGTAATACTCAA
>JBNMOX010000265.1:0-3520 GCA_051275835.1 Patiriisocius sp. | reverse complement strand
GGTTACTAATGCAGTACATTATGAAGCAAGAAGTTCTAGATCAAACATACGATACCATTATTATAGGCTCTGGTGCTGGAGGTTTGGCAGCTGCAATATGTCTAGCCCGTGAAGGGCAAAAAGTAGTGGTCTTAGAACAACACGATGTGCCTGGAGGTTGGTGCCATAGTTTTTATTTAAACGGGCATCGTTTTACGCCAGGAGTACACTATGTAGGATTATGTGGTAACAAAGGAGAAGGAAACTCCACCAATGAACTGTATGAAGGCTTAGGAATTGGAGGTGATCTCACCTTTTTCCAAATGCGACCAGAAGCCTATGAGCATTGCTGGATTGGAGAAGAACGATTTGATTATCCATCTTCACATGAAGCATTAATTAGCCGCTTGCAAGAACGATTTCCTCAAGAAGCAAAAGGCATTAAAAAATACTTAGATTTAGTTAAACAAGTAACCTATGAGTTGAGCTTACTCCCAAAAATAAAAACATTTTGGGATAAAGTAACCATCCCATATAGAACAAGACATATGGGTAAGTATGGTTTGTTCACCCTGCAACGCGTTATAGATTGGCATATCAAAGACCCGTTACTTAAATCTATTTTAAATATTCAATTTGGAGACCACGGTGTAGAACCTGCGCGGGCAAGTTTTATTTTACATTGTGCTTTAATGACACATTACTTTAAAGGAGGCTACTACCCTATGGGTGGTGGCGGTGCTATCATAAAAGCCATGACAAATGCCATAAAAAAGTATGGAAGTACCGTACAAACAAAAGCCTTTGTAGATCACATACTTCTAGAAGATGGAGCGGAAACAAAAAAAGCGATAGGTGTTGCCATGAAGGATGGCACAAAATTATATGCCAAAAACATCATTTCAAATGCCGATCCAGGGATTACCTACAACCAATTAGTGGGGAGAGCACACCTAAGTAAAAAACTAAATAAAAAATTAGATAGCGCAAAATACTCTTGCACTTCCTTAATGTTGTTTTTAACAGTTGATATGGATGTGAGAGCTGCCGGACTAGATTCTGGAAATATCTGGATGACACCTCCTGGCGATATGAATAAAAACTTTCAGGCCCTACAACAAGAAGATATTTTGAAAAATGAAACCTTTCAAGGTATGTTCATTAGTTGTACCACCCTAAAAGACCCCCCTAGTTTTGATGGTAAACACCATACTATTGAGGCCATTACATTTATTAATTACGAAGCTTTTAAAAAGTTTGAAGGCGAAGATTTGGAGCGTACTTCAGCATACCTAAACTTCAAAGAAGCCCTGACCGAAAAAATGATTCTTACGCTTGAAAAAGCGCTACCAAATGTGCGCAAACACATTGTACACCAAGACTTAGGGACCCCTATTACCAATGAGTACTATATCAACTCCACTAATGGAAGTGTCTATGGAACAGAGAAAACACTAAAGCACATTGGGCCTTTTGCCTTTAAACCCAAAAGTGAAATAGAACATCTATATTTATGTGGTGCCAGCATTGCAGCACACGGTGTTGCAGGAGCTAGTTATAGTGGGGTACAAACCGCAGGGCTTATTTTAGGTAAAAAACAAGAAGAGCTATTGCTTCGCAATCCAGAGCAAATGTTAAAAACCTTTAACGCAGAGAAACCAGAAGAATTTCCAGAATGGATCAAGAAAAAAATGGCAGTACGAAAAGCTAGACAAGTTACTAGTGATCGCTAGCCTATGTTTAAAGCTCCAAGCTACCTTTTCCTTGCCGTATCAAAACAGGTTCGCTACCCGTTAGGTCAATAACCGTTGAGGCAACGTTACCTCCATAACCTCCATCAATAACGATATCTACTAGGTGTTTCCATTTTTCAAAAATGAGTTCTGGATCTGTGGTATATTCAATTACCTCATCTTCATCTTTAATAGAGGTAGATACAATAGGATTACCCAATTCATGAACAATAGCTTGCACAATAGCATTATCAGGGACCCGTATACCTACTTCCTTTTTCTTTTTAAAGACACTTGGTAAACTATTATTACCTGGCAATATAAATGTATAAGGCCCTGGTAAAGCTCTTTTCAGTATCTTAAAGGTAGTGGTGTCTATTTGTTTTACATAATCAGATAAAGTACTCAAGTCTTCACACACAAAAGAAAAATTAGCTTTTGCGAGCTTCACTTTTTTAATTTGAGCCACTTTTTCTAAAGCACGATTATTTGTAATATCACAGCCTAAAGCATATACCGTATCACTAGGATAAATAACCAATCCTCCCCTTCGTAAAATTTTTACAACTTCGGAAATATCCTTTGCATTTGGATTGTCTTCGTAGATTTTAATAAAGGTAGCCATGTCTATTAGGGGTTGTTATTATACAATTAAAGATACATAAAAAGTAGCTGTTTACATTTCTGTTGAAAAAGAAAAATATGTAGTATCATAAAATGCCTACTTATACGTTATTTATGAAACGGTATTTTATGAAAAAGGAATTTATTGCACTATTATTTGTTTTTGGACTATTTTTTATTGCCTGTAACACAGATGATAGCGATACCAATTCTCAAATGATGGAGGACCCTATCATGGATGACCCAACTCCTCTTACTGCAGATGTTATATTAAATGTGTCCTACGGAAACAATCCACAACAGGTATATGATATATACCTACCAGCCGATAGAACAAATGAACTCACTAAAACCATTATTCTTGTGCATGGTGGTGGATGGATTGAAGGAGACAAAGAAGACGTAAATGAATTTATTGGTTTGGTTAGAGAAAACAATCCTAAGCATGCCATTGTAAACATGAATTATATATTGGCAAGCCTTTTGCAACCAGCATTTCCAAATCAGTTTTTAGATGTCGATGCGGTGATTAATCAATTAACTGAACAAAGTGAAACACTTCAAATAAAACCAGAGTTTGGATTGATTGGTGTTAGTGCTGGCGCACATATTTCATTACAATATGATTCAGTATACGATACAGATGACCAAGTAAAATTTGTATGCGATATTGTAGGACCTACAGATTTTACAGATCCATTTTATAGTGATAATCCAAATTTTGATTTATTCCTTGCTACATTAACTGATGAAAGCGCCTACCCTCCAGGAACAGATCTTGCTGTAGCCTTGAGTCCTGCATTGCAAGTAAATGCTGCTACGAGCCCGAGTATCCTTTTTTATGGAAATAAAGACGATATCGTTCCTATCACAAATGGAGAAACACTAAAAAGCACTTTAGAAATTGCTGGTATCACACATCAATACACAACATATGATGGAGGCCATGGAGATTGGGACGCCCCAAGTTTCGATGATCTTGAAATAAAAGTGACTGCTTTTATTGCTGCACACCTAGCCATCTAGTTGGGTGAAAGGAAAACAGCGAACAAGGGGGAATTTAAAATTAAATTACCTCCTACAAGTTAACACCTACTCAAGCACATTCAACTTAGCAAACCGCAACAAGAGTTTTTTGAGTCCGCCATTTTCAAAATTAATTTCTGCTTTAGTATCGGCCCCCA
>JBNMOX010000264.1:0-3529 GCA_051275835.1 Patiriisocius sp. | reverse complement strand
TATTATACAGGCTACCCAAGGTGGAGTGCTTGGTTATACCTTGTATGATATCCAGGGTAAAGAATTAAAAAAGTATTCTGCCAATACCCATACTATAGATGCACGCGCACTTTCTACAGGCATGTATATCTTAGCACTAGAAACTAGCAGAGGAGATACACTATATCAAAAATTGGTTAAAAAATAATTTAAAAGTATGAATTTAGAGGTAGGTTTTGACACAATGGGACCTGTTTGAGTCCTCTTTTTTCTAATTACTGAAATTTCAGTAAGACACTTAATAGCTTCATACATATAGTCTTAATACTGCATTCTAAATTCTGAATTAATCATTCTGAATTCATCATTTTCACCCTATCTTTGCTCAAAATTTTATCATGGAAGCAAAGACCCCTAGCGATTCTTGTACAATTATTACCGATTTAGTACTCCCAAGCGAAACCAATCCTATTGGTAACATGTTTGGAGGTGAACTCTTAGCACGTATGGATCGTGCTGCCAGCATTGCTGCTAGAAGACACAGTCGTAGAATCGTAGTAACCGCTTCTGTTAATCACGTAGCCTTTAATAAAATGATTCCTTTAGGATCTGTGGTGACGGTAGAAGCAAAAGTTTCTAGAGCCTTTAAGAGCTCTATGGAGGTGTTTATGGACGTTTGGATAGAAGATCGCGAAAGTGGCATTAGAAGTAAAGCAAACGAAGGTATATATACTTTTGTAGCGGTAAATGAAATGGGAAATCCAATGCCAGTGCCCCCAATTAAACCAGAAAGTGATTTAGAAAAACAACGTTTTGAAGCTGCTTTGCGAAGAAAGCAATTAAGTTTACTCTTGGCTGGCAAAATAAAACCAGAAGAGGCTACCGAATTAAAAGCATTATTTGAGTAATCCCATTTAATAATTAAAATGGTGCAAAAATTACATTCTATAGACCCAGTCTGATGGGTTCATTTCTGTATCATTTTTGTAGACTAGAAATTTAATCACAGTTTTGCCTGTCACAGGATGTGTAAATACCGTTCCAATCTTGTCTTTAGTACTTACCTTATCTCCTTTTTTTACACGAATAGAAGCTAAATTATTATAGATGGTTATATAATTTCCATGCCGTATCATAACGGCTTTGTTGGCATTTTTTAGTTGCTGTATTTGCAACACTTCTCCGTTAAAAACGGCACGTGCATTTGCATTTTTATTTGTTGCTATTTCTACACCGTGAAACGTTTGTGTAACATTAGGGAATTGTGGATGCTGTCGTGTTCCATATTTGTTAATAACAACCCCTTCTTTTACCGGCCAAATTAATTTTCCTTTATTGTTTTTAAAGTCTTTTGCTAAGGCTGCTGCTTCTGGTGTTAACGCAAATTTTGTGTTTGATTTCGAAGCCTCTTTTGTGATGTTTTTTCTAGCTTTTCTATTAGCTGCAGCGATGGCATCGCGAATTAACTTTTTAATTTGTCCGTTAATTTTATCTGCGTCACGCTGCTTGGCACGTATTTGACTAGAGAAAGTGCTTTCTTCTTTCTTTAAGGAAGCGATGAGTGTTTCTTGTTGTTCCCGCTCTTTGTTAAGTTTTGTCTTCGCTTTTTTATTTTCCGAAATGAGCACATCTTTTTGCTTTCGCTGTGTAATTAAATTTTTATTTAACTGTTGCAGGGATTCCGTTTTCGTTTTGATACTTTCCCCCTGTTTCTTTCTATGATTAGCATACTGTTTCATATACTGAACCCGTTTATATGCTTGTAAAAAGTTTTCACTAGATAAGAGAAATAACACTCTACTTTGTTGTGACTTACTCTTATATGACTTCTGAATCATAGCAGCATAATCATCTTTTAGTTTGTGGAGTTCGTCTCTTAATAATGAAATTTGAGTAAGGTTTTCATTGATTTCACGCGTCAATAAATTGGCTTGTTTGTTGGTTACGCGTATCAAATTTTCTTGAGCTTTGACACGTTGATTTATATCTTCAACTTCAGAAAGTACGGTTTTCTTTTCACCTTGGGTTTTAAATAAGAGGTTGTTGATTTTCTTAATATCATTCAAGATATTTTGCCGTTGCTCTTCTAATTGCTGTTGCTTTTTGGATTGTGCATTAGCACTAAAATTTCCGAAGCAAAACAGGATGAAAATTAATATGTAAACGTGTTTTTTCATTTAATTAAAAGTTCTCTGAGTATATCCATCTGGAATAGTAAACGGAAAACTCACCGAAACATTGAGGTCAATCTTTTTATATTTTATAGCAATACTTGTTTTGTCCAAAACATCCAGCGCCTCAATAGCAATATTTGTAGGGTAAAAACTGCCTTGCATTTTTTGATAGGGTCCGTATAGTACCTCCAGATTTCTTTGTTCTGCTGGCTGTGATATTTGTGCTTGATGCACCATGAAATTATCTGGATTTAGCAACATAGATAAAATATAATTAGCATCCTGTACCGCAGGTTCTAAATGATATTTATTGTTAACTACATCTGTACTCATCTTATTGGATTGTAATGCTATCATGGACTCTCCTAACAATAAGGCTTGTGCTTGTTCAAAATTAATTTGGGTACCTAATAAATCACTAATCAAGCTAAAATCACCTACAAAATAAGAACGATCTATGGATTCATAAAATTGAACTTGATCTGGTGTGATCAATACTTTGGCCAAGGTAATACCTAAAATAGAAGCCTTGATCCAAATAATCTTATCTTTTTCTATTCTCAGACTGGTTGTTATGCTTTGAGATTGTTGTGGGTCTTCATATTTTACTTGCATCCGTGCTGCCAGTGTTTCAAATTCTTGAGAAGCTGCTTTGTGTGCTTTTATAACGGCTTTGGAACTCATTGCAGTATTTGCTATCGCAGTACCTTCAATGACCTTGATTGTTCCACAACTTAAAAATATAAAAAAAAGTGCTCCTGCGGCAAACTGCTGTAGTTTCATTGGTCTAATTTGAAATTTGAATGGCTGTCGCTTTTTTTGCATACTGTGCCGCTTTTTCAGTATCTCCTTTTCCTGCATATGCATTGCTTAATTGTTCGTAAAAATCTTTTTCCAGCTGCGTGTCATCCAATAAATAGTCTACGCCTGTTTCTAAATTAGTAGCTGCTGTGTTAAAGTCTTGTAGGTTAATATTTGCAATACCGTTTAATAAATACAATAAGGCCTGTGCTGGAAAAATCTCTAAGGATGTTTCGCTTAATTTTCTAGCGGCTTCAAACTTGTTGAAATCTATTTGCAATAAAATGGTGTTTCTTAGCAAGCTGAAATTATCTGCATCGCCAGCAATTCCTTTTTCATAAAACTTGAGCGCTGTCTCTTTATTGTCTTTAGAGACATAATAGTCGCCTATTTTTTGAAATACTTCACCGTTATTCTCTTCCGAAAACACTTGCACCATAGCGTCTAGCTCTGTTTCATATTGAGGGTTACTATTCACAAACTGCAAAAAATCCCCCAGTACTTTGTACTGACTTTCTTTTTCGATAGTACTAGATTTGAATACTTTTCCCATCGATATTAATGCCTCTTCTGTA
>JBNMOX010000263.1:0-3554 GCA_051275835.1 Patiriisocius sp. | reverse complement strand
TATAGGGAAATAATTTTTTACTTCTTTCATTACATCTCTATAGTCTTTATCATACTCATCAAAATTCTTATACCCTAATTCTTTTAATTTCTCTAACCTCAAATTCTCTATTGCTTTTCTATATAAACCATATACACGAATATAATTTTGATAACTTATAGTTTCCTTATAGACAAAATTAAAAACATTAGTGCTATTTATGTTTTTTCTGAAATATTCATACAGCTCTTTTTGATTAGAAAATTGATTCATACTTTGCCTTACATTTCCTTCTAATGGTATAATTAGATCTATTTTTTTTCTTCCTCCTCGCAACAAATTAAAACCTACAGGCGGTGGTGAAAGTGGCGACATCAAACTATCCTCTTTAATAGTTAAATAATCACTATACATCCAGTAAGGAGGATTATGACGAGGAATCCCATGAAAATTAAATCTGTTTTGAACCTCACCTTCTTTAGTAGTTACATATACTAATTTAACAATATTGTATCTAGCTAGTTTTTTTTGAATTTTAACAAGCTCCTTCATTGGTAAATCGGCAGCAATCAAAAGATAAACTGTTGGAGAATAACTGTTATGACCATAATTCCTATTAGACATTATGTTTTCAGGAATATGATTAAAAGGAACATAATCATTATTTAAATGATATGTAACCGCCCCATCTAACAAAAACACTTTTAAAACACTTGCCATATTCCATCCTCCTTGATCACTATATACACTAATAGGCAATCCCACTTGAGGATTATTTTGTAATAAAAAAGAATCTAGCCTATTATAATTAAAAACAGAAGTGTTTGCAAGTACAAATGAGCTAAGAAAAAGAACCAAGAAATTCGAAATCAAAAGTTTATATGATCTTTTCCTATAAACCCTAAGAATAGTTTTATACCCTTCAAAAAAAAGCACCAGAAATAATAAGACAAAAAGAAGTGTACTGGTGTTAAGCGCCTTCAAGTCTAAAACTAAGCTTGAAAACACAAAAAGCATAAACATTAGTTTGAAAAATAGATGTGCAAAATTATAGCTAAAAAAAACTTGATCAACACCAATATTATATTGTAAATATCTAGGAAGTTCTTTCTTATTTTTCCTGCTAAACAACACTCTTAAGAATCCTCCATTTCCAATAGCAAATGACACTAACGCAAAATTAAAGTTCTGCCAATACCTTGAAGTATTATTTATAAGATAAGGGCCATTTGAATAACCAAACTCAAGACCTCTAAATAAAAATCTCATTCCAATTAAAAAACTATAAATTAAAATGGAATAAAGGAAGCCTGTCATAATAGCCAACGCTATTTGTTTATATCTAAATTTAAACGCATAACGTCCTCTTAAAAAGCCTTTTTCGAGCATCTATTACTTTAAAATTTCTTTCACCTCATCAAAATCAAGTCCGCCATAATTACCGCTACTCATTAATAGTAAAGACGTATTATCAAAACTTTGCGAGAATAAATAATCTTTGAAATCGCTTGGGTTTGTGAACACCACTAAGTCTTCTCTTTCAAAGGCGTCCGTGATTTGTTTTTCGGTTACTGCTGCTAGTTTTTTGATTTCGACTGCATGCGGAGAGTAGAACACTACCGCGCTATCTGCTGCATCTAAAGCACCTTTATATTCTTTTAGAAATTCTGGATTGAGACTGCTATATGTATGCAATTCTAAGCAAGCCAATAATGTTTTCTCTGGGTATTGATTCTTAACCGCCTGTGTTGTTGCACGAACCTTACTTGGCGAATGTGCATAATCCTTGTATGCAACTGAAGTAGCACTCTCCCCTATTTTTTCTAATCGTTTGCTCGCTCCTTTAAATGTAGCAATCGCTTCATAAAAATCTTCTTGCTGTACGCCCATGAGTTGGCAAATCCAACGCGCACCTTCTAGGTTGTTCAAGTTGTGTTTTCCAAATATTTCAATAGGCATTGGCCCCTCTTGAGTATCTAATAAGGTCTCTCCATCTTCAACTGTATAGACTGGTGTTTGATAGGGATATTTTTTAATTTGGCTTTCGGTTGCTTCTACTACATTCTTAACCTCTAGATCTTCTTCATTATAGATAATGGCACCACCATTGGTTATTTCAGAAAGAAAAATACGAAACTGATCCACATAATTCTCATAGGTTGGAAACACATTAATATGGTCCCAAGCAATACCACTCAACAAGGCTATATTTGGTTTGTATAAATGAAATTTTGGACGTCTATCAATTGGAGAAGACAAATATTCATCTCCCTCCAACACGATAAAGTCATTTTCTTGGCTAAGATGGACCATCGTGTCAAACCCGTCTAATTGCGCGCCTACCATATAATCTACTTCTCTATTATGATAATGCATAACATGCAAAATCATAGAGGTAATGGTTGTCTTACCATGAGAACCTCCAATAACCACACGGGTTTTGTTTTTGGATTGTTCGTACAAAAACTCTGGATAGCTATAAATAGTAAGCCCAAGCTCTTTGGCACGAAGCAATTCTGGATTATCTTCTTTGGCATGCATTCCTAAAATAATAGCGTCTATTGCTGTCGAAATTTTATTGGGAAACCAACCGTATTCTTCTGGCAGTAAGCCTTTGGCTGCTAATCTAGATTTGGAAGGATCAAAGATTTCGTCATCACTTCCGGTTACCTGTTCTCCTTTATTATGTAATGCTAAAGCTAAATTATGCATGGCACTACCGCCAATAGCTATGAAATGGATATTCATCTATTTGAAAAATTATATCGTTATGTGTACAGAAGCATTTCGTACGTATTCAAAAATATAAAGATACCCCAATTAACAATTCAGAATTCAGAATTATTTTAAAGTGCTTCAATTAATATCTTTTCAGAAGTAGCTTCCTTAAATGTTGGTCTCGCTACCAGGGCTTTATTAACCCAAGAAAGCGCTTTGCTTTTATTTCCTTCGTTTTTATAAATCTGCGCCAATCTTAAATACGCCCAATCTTTGGGCACACCATCTTTAACAGAATGATTTTTAAGATACTTTTTTAAACAATTAATCCCTAACTGGGCCTCCAAATTATATTGTGCAATAATTTTTCCTATTTGGTAATGCAGGGCATTTCTATTTTGATGTGCAGCAAGGCATTCTTTTGCAGTATCTAGTGCCTTCTCTGGCTGGCTGGTACTCTCATACAAATTAGTGAGTTTGTCATACGTATGTACAGAACCACCCACAGTAATGGCTTGCTTGTAACATTTTTCTGCAGCTAGGGGTCTATCATTATACTCTGCAATATAACCATTGGCTAGATATCCATCTACGGGAGATATAACAGCAAGTTCATTCGCATAAAAAATAGCCTTTTCTTCACTACCACCAATAATACTTGGCAATTGAATATAAAATTCTACCAATGCCCATCGCACTTCAATATGACTAGGATCTAATGTAGCCGCCAGTTCAAAATGTTCTTTAATATCACTAATGTAAAAGGCAGCTCTTAGTTTATTTACAGACAATGCTTTCATCCCCAATACACCTCCATATTTAAACTGATAGTTTGCATTGTATTCATCTTGTTCAAC
>JBNMOX010000262.1:0-3555 GCA_051275835.1 Patiriisocius sp. | reverse complement strand
CAACACCGAAGTTGTAAGGGATTAAACGTATTTTTGAAATGAAAAATTCCAGATACGTGAAAATACTATTACTAAGTGACACACATAGCCATATAGATAGCACCATCCTAAAATATGTTAAACTAGCGGATGAAGTATGGCACGCTGGAGATATTGGTGATTTAAAGGTAACAGACACCATAGCCTCCATAAAGCCATTACGCGCAGTCTATGGGAATATTGATGATGCCAAAGCTAGAGCTACTTTTCCACTTGACTTACATTTCATGTGTGAAGATATTGCGGTTTTTATTACTCATATCGGCGGTTATCCAGGTAGATACAATCCACGAATTAGAGAAGACATCTATGCCAATCCACCTAAATTATTTATTAGCGGACACTCACACATTCTTAAGGTGATGCCTTGCAAAAAAACAGGTTTATTGCATATGAATCCAGGAGCTATTGGCAAGCATGGCTTCCATCAAGTACGTACCATGTTAAGATTTGAGATTGATGGAGCTACTATTAAGCATTTAGAAGTCATAGAATTAAAGCGATAAAAAAAGACCTCAAAGTTGGCATACTTTGAGGTCTCGCACTAATAATACTAAGTTCGTGTTATCGTAAACGATCTACAGATTTTACGAGATCTTCATCCTTTTTGATGGCTTTATTGGCCACCGCTAAAAAAACGATAGATAAGATAGGAAGTAACACCCCAATACCCTTCTCTGAGACCAAGGTCTCTCCGGATATATTTAGTGACCTGTATACGAAAACTCCCAGTAATACAAAGTTTAATATGATATTTAAACGATTTAACACAAACTGTGTTTGTCGTTTTTTAAAAGTTAAAACAGCAATAATTGCTAACGCAATAGAAGTAAAAATTAGACCAAAGACTAATGGCTCTTGATTACTTATGATTGTTTCACCAGCTGCATTCGTTACTACAGGAAACCAAATATACAATGCAGCCATAATAAGAGCAGCAATAATAAGGTAAATAGTTTGTATACGTTGTAACATGATAAAAATTGCAATTATAGCTAGCAAAAATAAGGTTTCTTTTTAAAAATTGTGGGTAAGAGTTTGATTTATTGTTGTATGTTTGTACTATTAATACCTAACCATTTCAATCTAGGTTACTTATCTTCAATTAATTTTCAAACACAAATCTTTCTCTTAAGATTTTCCTCATTATAATCATGTTAGACATTTCAGAATTAAAAGCTAAAAAATTACCTGAATTACAGGAATTAGCTAAAACATTAAAAGTTCCAAAATATAGAACTTTAAAAAAACTAGACTTGGTGTATCAAATTCTAGATTACCAAGCTGCTAACCCAAATGCAGTAAAAGCTGCTGTTGTTTCAGAAGAACCAAAGGAAGCCACTCCTTCAGCTCCAAAAAAGCAAGAGCGAGTGCCGCGCGAACCCAAAGAGCAAAAAACTCCAAGAGAGAAGCCAACTCCAAGAGATCAACAAACTCCGAGAGAGAAACCAACTCCGAGAGACCAACAAACTCCAAGAGAGAATAAGGCCCCTCAGAAACAACAAAATCAAGGGGCTAAAAACGAGGAGCGATCTCAAGAGAGTCGCCCAAGTGATAACAAGCCACAGCATAAAAACAAAAATACCGACAATCGTCAAAAAGGTGGAAACGATGCAAAAAAACCGCAACGTGAGAATAAACCAAAAAACGATAACCGAAATAATGGTAACAAAGACATTCGTAACAGATATAAAGAGCCAGACTTTGAATTTGATGGTATTATAGAAAGCGAAGGAGTCCTTGACATCATGCAAGATGGATACGGTTTCTTGCGTTCAAGTGATTATAACTACTTATCATCTCCTGATGATATTTATGTATCACAATCGCAAATAAGATTATTTGGATTAAAAAGTGGTGATACTGTTCTAGGTGAAGTACGCCCTCCTAAAGAAGGAGAAAAATACTTTCCACTTATTAAAGTAAATAGAATTAATGGACAAAACCCAAATGTAGTTCGTGATAGAATTGCTTTTGAGCATTTAACACCATTATTCCCACAGGAGAAATTTAATATTTCAGAAAAACAACCTACGATATCAACCCGTATTATAGATTTATTTTCGCCTATCGGTAAAGGACAACGTGGTATGATTGTAGCACAGCCAAAAACAGGTAAAACAATGTTGTTAAAAGACATTGCTAACGGTATTGCAGCCAATCATCCTGAAGTATATCAAATGATTCTCCTAATAGACGAACGTCCAGAAGAGGTTACAGATATGCAACGTAATGTACAAGGGGAAGTAATTGCTTCTACCTTTGACAAAGAGCCTTCTGAACATGTACGTATTGCAAATCTGGTAATAGACAAAGCAAAGCGTTTGGTAGAATGTGGTCATGATGTAGTGATTCTTTTAGATTCTATTACACGTTTGGCAAGAGCTTATAATACTGTGCAACCAGCTAGTGGTAAAATACTTTCTGGTGGTGTAGATGCTGCTGCCCTTAACAAACCAAAACGTTTCTTTGGTGCAGCTCGTAATATAGAAAATGGCGGATCGCTAAGTATTATTGCTACAGCATTAACAGAAACTGGTTCAAAAATGGACGAAGTGATCTTTGAAGAATTTAAAGGTACAGGTAACATGGAACTACAGTTGGATAGAAAAATATCGAACCGTCGTATCTTCCCTGCTGTAGATCTAACATCGTCAAGCACACGTAGAGACGATTTACTACTAGATGAGAAGACCATACAGCGTATGTGGGTTTTACGTAAGTATCTTGCAGATATGAACCCAGTAGAAGCTATGGAGTTTATTAACGATCGTATTAAAAACACAAGAAGTAATGATGAGTTCCTAATATCTATGAACGGATAAACAAACAAAACATTAAAATACAAACGGCTATCATGTAAAAATGATAGCCGTTTTTTATTTACTACTACTACTACTACTTTATTAAGTTACAACTAATTTTTTTAATGCAACTCCAAACTTTGTTTCGATTCTTATAAGATACACCCCTGCATTGAGATGAGAAATATCTATAATTCCATTATTTAACGCAGAAGTCATTTCTTTACCATCTATAGAAACTAGTAGTATAGAATCTATAACTATTTGATTTGGATTTACTAGTTTTACAAAAGTAGTAGCTGGATTTGGATATAGAGAAATACCCCCTAAAACAACATCATCAAATCCAATTTTTAATTGTCTACCAATCCATGCAAAAGCAGGAAAATCAGCACCAATCAATCCAGAAATATTAGTCCAGTCTGTAGCAACAGCACCAAATAAATCGTCTGGGTCAATTAATAATGGCTCATTTGCAGGAGCAGCACTTACAGAACCTATCCAATTCCAACGCCCAGCACCATCAGAATTACCAGCAACAACAGGTGCAAACGAGACCCAATAATTACCCGCAGGTAAATAAATAAAATCACCATATGCAGGAACTATGTTTACTGTAAAATCTTGAGGATTTCCTTGATCTTCTGTAAATTCAAAACCACCGGAACTTTCTTGAATATTAAACAGCTCAACCAATGCTGAACCAGCTTGT
>JBNMOX010000261.1:0-3566 GCA_051275835.1 Patiriisocius sp. | reverse complement strand
ACTCCTTTAATAGAAAGCCTAGTTTCATACTGCGAAGCATTTTTTTTTCGAATCCCCAGAAAAATTGAAACTCACCAAATAACCAACCAAAAAAGACCAATAATACTTGGTACACCGGAAAGATGATGAGAATTCTTATAGGCCAATAGACATACCAGTCTAGTTCCTTTGTAATTCCTAAGAATTCTGTAATTGGTCCAGCAAATTTAGCTGCAGAGCTTCCAGTGATAGAAAAAACTATGAATACCACTGTTAGCCTCCAGTTAGAATCTATTTTCCAACGTTCTTTTAATTTTTTCACTTGAGTTTTTGATTGTATTTATATTCGAAAAATTGAAAATAGTTGAATAACATGAAGTTTACTTCTTTGCCGTATCGGACACTTGGGTTATAATTAATTTCTTGGGGATATAAGTCTCTAGAATGAGCAATGTTTCTAACTCTTCTATTATATTCTCTTACATAGAAATCATTTTTACGCTCCAAAAATGTAATGGAATAGAATGTTGCTTTGGGTTGTGTATTTAAATAACGTTCAAAGCCTTGTTCCAAAATTATGATTTCATACTCAAGTGCATCGTTTGCAATAACAATGGTGTCTGTTTTAACATCGGCTTTAACTGTATTCATGGTTTTTTTTCCAGAATTACAGCTAATAAGGCAAGTAAAAACAATGAATAAAATGAACATTTGTTTCATAATAGAAAAACAAAGGTACTATAAACAAGTGTATATCTGAATTTTGCTATACAAAAAAACCACTCCAAAAATGAAGTGGTTTTGTATATATAGCATCGGGTACTTTATTTCCCAAATAGACCTCCAAGGAGACCGCCTAATCCGCCACCGCTATTTTTAGAGTTTCCACTATTAAGAACCATGCCTGCGATATCGTCAATAATGCTACCGTCATTATCGCCGTCTAAAATTGACTCAATCAAACTTTGTTGTTTTGGTTGCTGAGAACCACCGCCCATAAGGCCGCCTAATAAATCTCCAATACCATTAGATGATGTGACGTTTTGTTGCTGCTTTTGTTTTCCTAGCATTCCTAGTACTATAGGAGCTGCTATTTGTAACATTTGCATTACACCATTCGTATCTACTCCAGATTTTTTTGAAACGGCACCTACTACATTGTCTTGTGATCCACCTAATACGTGTCCTAATATGCCTAGTCCATCAAGTTTTACATCCTCATTTACACCACCTGCAAAAAGATCACCAAGATTGTCTAAGATACTCCCGTCATGTTTGCCATTAATTGCATTCATTAAACCGTCAGCACCTTCTGGGCTATTAGCATTTCGTTTCATGGCTCCCATTAATAAAGGTAAAGCCGATGTTAAAACAGATGCAGTTTTATCTGCAGATTGGTTTGTTTCTTGGCTAAGACCTCCAATTAGTTGGCGCCCTATATCACTGTTTAATACCTCTAAAATTCCTGACATTGTTATAGTTGTTGTAATTTAATTAAAGATACAAAAAAAATCTACGGTACAATGTAGGTGTACAAATCAACAATTTATTTATAGCATAGTTTTCGATAAAGGTTTTGTTTTACTCCATAAAAAAACCACCAACAGGTATGGTATTGGTTTTCAATACTATAAATAAGATACTTTATTTTAAAATATCAATAATCTGTGAAGCCAACTCAGTACCAATTCTATCTTGGGCTTCATTGGTAGCAGCACCAATGTGGGGGCTTAATGATACTTTATGATTCATTAGTACTTTAACTGCAGGAGTTGGTTCTTTTTCAAAAGTATCCAATCCTGCAAAAGATAGCTTTCCACTATCCAATGCTTCTATCAAAGCTACTTCATCAATAACCCCTCCACGAGATGCGTTAATAATAGCAGCACCATCTTTCATTTTTGAAATTTCGGTTTTGCCTATTACATAATCTTTCTGCGCCGGAACGTGAAGTGTAATAAAGTCACTATGTTGTATTAATTGATCTACAGGTTCTGTCTTGATTTTTAGGGTTACTTTTTGCCCGTCATAAAAGTCTAAAGTAATATCTGCTTCGCCTACAAAACTATCGCTTGCAATAACTTTCATCCCACATCCTAAGGCAATTTTAGCCACTTCGCGACCAATACGGCCAAAGCCTATAATACCAATTGTTTTACCCCGTAATTCAGATCCTTTCGCGTAATTCTTCTTTAAACCTTTAAATTTAGTATCTCCATCAAGAGGCATATTTCGGTTAGCATCATATAAATAACGTACTCCGCCAAACAAATGTGCAAAAACCAACTCAGCTACAGAAGAGGAAGAAGCAGCTGGTGTATTGATCACATGCAATCCTTTTTCACGAGCATAGGTTACATCAATATTATCCATACCAACACCACCGCGACCAATCACTTTTAGGCTAGGGCAGGCATCAATAAGTTCTTTGCGAGCAGTTGTAGCACTACGTACCAATAATACGGTAATGTTATTCTCGTTGATAAAATGAACCAATTGCTCTTGTGCTACTTTGGTCGTAATGACTTCAAAACCTGCTTTTGTTAATGTGTCAATTCCAGATTGTGATACTCCGTCGTTTGCTAATACTTTCATTAAAAAATTTATTTAATATTTCCGCGAATGCGGTACCCTTTATGATATTGCCACTACAACAATATCGTTACTATTTTTATTATGCATTTTTTTCCAACTCCTGCATCGCATTTACCAATACCTGAACACTTTCAACAGTTAATGCATTGTACATGGAAGCCCTATAACCACCAACACTTCTGTGCCCGCTCAATCCATTGATGCCAGCTTCATTCCACATAGCGTCAAAAGTATCTTTTAAGCTGTCATTCGTTAAAGTGAAAGTTGCATTCATTTTAGAACGATCATCTTTGCTTGCCACAAAGCCGTTAAATAAGGGATTGCGATCTATTTCGTTGTATAAAATTTCAGCTTTCTTATTGTTTATTTTTTCAATAGCATTAATACCTCCAAGGTCTTTTAGCCATTCTAAGGTAAGCATAGATACATACACTGGGAATACCGCTGGTGTATTAAACATACTGTCTTTGCTTATGTGTACTTTGTAGTCTAGCATGGAAGGAATGTGTCTAGAAACTTTTCCTAATATTTCTTCTTTGAGAACAATAAGAGTAGTACCTGCTGGGCCCATGTTTTTTTGTGCACCCGCGTAGATTAAATCAAATTTGCTAAAATCTAACTGACGAGAGAAAATATCACTACTCATATCACAGATTAATGGACAATCTGTTTCTGGAAACGCATTCATTTGTGTTCCAAAGATGGTATTGTTACTGGTGCAGTGAAAAAAGTCTAATCCACTAGGAACGGAATACCCTTTCGGAATGTAATTAAAGTTATCAGCCTTTGAGGATGCTACTTCTATGACATTTCCAAAATGCTTAGCTTCTTTGATAGCCTTATCAGACCAAGTCCCTGTATTGGTTTATCCTGCTTTGTTTTCTAAAAAATTATAAGCAACCCTTAAAAACTCCATACTAGCACCTCCTTGTAAAAACAAGGCTTCATACCCTTTATTTTGTAGGTCTAAATGTTCAAGTGCTAGTTCTTTT
>JBNMOX010000260.1:0-3590 GCA_051275835.1 Patiriisocius sp. | reverse complement strand
TATCACCTACAGATCCTATAGCAGTTTTAGGTATTTTGAAAAAAGCAGGAGTGCCTAAAAAACTAGAGGCTAAAATTGTTGGAGAATCCCTGTTTAATGACGGAGTAGGGGTGGTTATTTTCTTGACTATTTTTCAAATTGCTCGACTGGGAGATAGCGGTTCTGTAGACCCTATGGATGTTGTTGTTTTATTCTCGCAAGAAGTTTTAGGAGGTATCGCTTTAGGCTTTTTATTAGGTTGGATTACCTACAAGTTGTTAAAATCTATAGATGACTATGATATTGAAGTTATTATTACACTTGCCGCCGTTATGGTAGGTACTGCAATTGCACAAAAATTTCATTTATCTGCACCTTTGGCTATGGTTACAGTAGGTTTATTGGTGGGTCATGATACGGTACGTAACAAAACGATGTCTAAAACTACAGAAACCTATGTAGATAAATTTTGGGAGCTCATAGATATTTTATTAAATACCATCTTATTTGTTTTAATTGGAATGGAAATGTTAGTACTTACTTTTGAAGGTAATTATATATTGGCTGGTGTATTGGCGATTCCAATTATTTTAGTGTGCCGCTTTACCTCACTGTTATTGCCTATCATTTTTTTTCAGGAAAAGTTAGACTTTGTTCCAAAGACGAATCTTATTATGACTTGGGGAGGTTTGAGAGGTGGAATATCTATCGCCTTGGCATTAGGACTTACGGAAGTGATGCATCGAGATCTTTTTCTGGTCATTACCTATATCGTCGTTGTGTTTTCTGTTATCGTTCAGGGTCTTACTTTAGGTCCTTTGGTGAAGCGTGTTAAGAAAAAATATATGTAGCGGGCATAATAAGACTCCCTTTTTTGTCGCTATCTTTGCGGCATGGAAAAAACACCACACAAAGCAGGTTTTGTAAATATTATTGGAAACCCTAATGTAGGTAAAAGCACACTCATGAATGCCTTTGTGGGAGAGCGTTTATCAATTATTACTTCCAAAGCACAAACCACACGTCACCGTATTTTAGGGATAGTAAATGGAGATGACTTTCAAATGTTATTGAGTGATACCCCTGGAATTATAAAACCAGCCTATCAATTGCAGGAAAGCATGATGAGCTTTGTGAAATCTGCTTTTGAAGATGCAGATGTGTTATTGTATATCGTAGAGTTAGGTGAAAAGGAATTGAAAGATGAAGCGTTTTTCAAGAAAATAACCAATAGTAAAATTCCAGTATTACTCCTCATAAATAAGATTGATAAGGGGAATGAAGTGCTTCTAAAAGAATCCATGGAACTCTGGCAAGAAAAAGTACCCAATGCAGAAATTTTTGCTATTTCGGCGCTAGAAAGTTTTGGTGTTACTGAGGTGTTTAAACGCATTATTGATTTGCTGCCCATGTCACCAGCATTTTATCCTAAAGATCAACTAACCGATAAACCGGAACGCTTTTTTGTAAACGAAACCATTCGAGAGAAAATCTTAATGCATTACAAAAAAGAGATTCCATATAGTGTAGAAATAGAAACTGAAGAGTTTTTTGAAGATGAAAATATTATTCGCATCCGTGCCGTGATTATGGTGGAACGCGATTCTCAAAAAGGAATTATTATTGGTCATAAAGGGGAAGCTTTAAAACGTGTAGGGGTAGAATCTAGAAAAGATTTAGAGAAGTTTTTTGGTAAACAAATCCACCTTGAAACCTACGTTAAAGTAAATAAGAACTGGCGTAATAATGACAGACAATTACGCAGGTTTGGATATAATGGTTAGGCTTAGTGATTCATGAATAGTGATTGGTTGCTGTAATAGATAGATTTTAGTATCTAGCTTGACTCGAGGTTTAAAGACGATATTTTTAAATACTGTCTAATATCTAAAGGCGGTTTAACAGTCTCCATGTGCAGCTAAAGCTTCAGCAGATGAGTAAGCGTTCTCTGTTCTAACCCTAAGAGGCAGTCTATCTTCTAGCAATCCTAGACGGTCATTTTTCTTAAACCCTTTAAACTCTTAAACTTCCTGCCTGATATCAATTCTAAAAGACTATTTTTGCAGACTATAAAATTTCAAAAAAATGAGTATTGTTGCTATTGTAGGACGCCCTAATGTTGGGAAGTCTACATTTTTTAATAGATTAATACAACGCCGTGAGGCTATTGTAGACGCCGTGAGTGGTGTGACCAGAGATCGCCATTATGGTAAGAGTGACTGGAACGGTAAAGAATTTTCGCTCATCGATACCGGAGGGTATGTAGTTGGGAGTGATGATATTTTTGAAGCCGAAATCGATAAGCAAGTAGAATTGGCTATTGATGAGGCAGATGCAATTGTCTTTATGGTTGAAGTAGAAAGTGGTGTTACAGGCATGGATGAAGACGTAGCGCAACTGCTTAGGAAAAGTAGAAAGCCTGTTTTTTTAGCGGTAAACAAAGTAGATAACTCTAAAAGAGCACAAGATGCTGTAGAGTTTTATTCACTTGGTTTTGAAAACTTTTATACCATCTCTAGTATCAATGGAGGAGGAACAGGAGATTTGCTAGATGATCTAGTAAAAGCGCTTCCAGATAGTGTTGAAGAAGATGAGGAAACCATACCAAGATTTGCGGTAGTGGGTCGCCCTAATGCAGGAAAGTCTTCTTTTATCAATGCTTTGATTGGTGAAGACAGATACATTGTTACCGATATAGCAGGAACCACAAGGGATAGTATAGATACAAGATACAACCGTTTTGGTTTTGAGTTTAATTTGGTAGATACTGCTGGTATTCGTAAAAAGAGTAAAGTAAAAGAAGATCTAGAATTTTACTCCGTAATGCGAAGTGTTCGTGCTATAGAGCATTGTGATGTTATTATTCTTGTGTTTGATGCCTCTCGTGGTTTTGATGGGCAGGTGCAAAATATTTTTTGGCTTGCACATAGAAACAACAAAGGAGTTGTGATTTTGGCAAACAAGTGGGACTTGATTGAAAAAGACAACCAGAGTTCTAAAGATTTTGAAAAGCATATCAAAGAACAATGTGAGCCGTATACAGATGTGCCCATTGTTTTTATGTCTGTGCTTAACAAACAACGTATTTACAAAGCCATAGAAACGGCTGTTCAGGTATACCAAAACCGAACAAAGAAAATAAAAACAAGTACCTTGAATGATATCATGTTGCCTATTATACAACAGACTTCACCACCACAGTACAAGGGGAAGTATATCAAGATAAAATACATTACACAGTTGCCAACACCTTGGCCTAGTTTTGCCTTTTTTGCCAACTTACCACAGTATATAAAAGAACCATATAAGCGATTTTTGGAAAATCAATTACGAAAGGAATTTGATTTTCATGGCGTACCCGTAACTGTTTTTATACGTAAAAAATAAATTTTATTCGGGAATAGTAACACATTTAGAATATTTAAAAACCCTGCCAATATTGGTGGGGTTTATTTTTTATAGTTTGTCATACTAAATTTGTGTTAAACCTCGTTTCCTTCTTGATTGTTTCCTCAGCTTTATTGCATCAATCGAAAACTATCAAATATTTATTTATGAAATACCTTCTTTTCTGTGTTACCCTGTTCATCACTTCGGCGGCTTTTGCACAA
>JBNMOX010000259.1:0-3599 GCA_051275835.1 Patiriisocius sp. | reverse complement strand
TGAGGCGTATTATAGATATGAAGGAGGTGGTAATTTAACCGCTAATTTTGACAATCTAGGTACCTGTACCCTATCAACAACAAATGGCACATTAATTCCTATTTCATTGGAAGAACTAAATGTGACAATTTCAGGGATACAATAATTATACTAACTCAACATTTAAAACATACAAATTATGGACGGATATATCGGACAACTCATATTATTTGCAGGCAACTTTGCACCAAGAAATTGGGCATTTTGCAATGGTCAATTATTAGCAATTTCAAGTAACTCAGCGCTATTCTCAATTTTAGGAACCACCTACGGAGGAGACGGACGCACTACATTTGGCTTACCAGACCTAAGAGGAAGAGCTCCCATTGGTCCTGGAGCTGGCCCTGGTTTATCTAATAGAACTTGGGGACAAATAGGAGGAGGAGAATCTAATACATTAACATCAGGGAATCTACCCAATATACCTATTAGAGTAAGTTCTGGAAATGCAACGCAAGATGCAGCAGATAATGGCGCTTCTATTGCAACACCTGGATCAACTGCAGGAAGAATTTTTACCTCTTCACAAGGGTTTAACAAAGCAACACCAGATGTTGCGCTAAATGCTGCAAGTGCTGGAGGTAATTCTCAAGCATTAAATAACATGCAACCTTTTTTAGGAACATACTATGTTATTTGTCTTTTTGGACAATACCCTTCAAGAAGCTAAGCGCTGGTCGTTTTTTATAATTAAGAAAGTTGACCTATTGATTTTGGTCAACTTTTTTTTTAATTTTGAGCTACTAGAACCCAGCTTGGAATACCCGAAGTAGTATGATGAAGTTTGTATGAGTTTGCAGCCACATTATATAAAGAATTAATGCAATACAAGTTGGTCAACAAAGAATCTCCTTTTTGAAGCACCAAATCCTTGTATATAACAACTTCTAGATAAACAACCAAGTCTGGCATCTCATCAAATGATATCGGCTTGTCTATTACATCGCTTTTAAATTCAAAACAAGGGGATTCATAAACATCCTTCGTAATAGAAAACAAATAGTGATCATAATGTGTTTACACCTTTGTACCGCGTATCAATGGATTTTCATAAATATCAAAATAAGGTTGTTTCGAGAAAGAAGAATAGCCCTGTATTACTTTAATTTCTTCTGGAATTAAAATCCCTTTTGGATCTAATTGGTTTGCCAAATCTTGACTAATACGCACTTGTGGCTCTACCGTAAGTCCCTTATCCATTGTTTCTGAAATAACCATATGCAAAGGTACTCCTTGAGGACGTTTGTATTGAATAGCATCTTGAAGAAGAATATTTCCGAAGAAATCATGGAAATCCAAATAATCAATAAGCGCCCGTACCGATGTTAAAGAAGTTTTATTTAAATCAAATATAGTAATAGAAATTTCATCTGAAGTAATGGTAAAATAAGGGTTGCCACAGGACCACAACCCGCATATACAATTTCTAGCCTTGTATTTGGAAACTGCTTTTGTGCATCCAAAATAGCCAAATAAACTCCCTTAATAAAACGAGTCGTTCTTAGAATATCGTGTAAACAATCTATGGCATGCTGAGAAGACAATGCAATACCTCCATCTATTGCTACTGGATGTATATTTGTATATACCGCTGGAGACAACAACTTTTCAAACAACTGTGAATAGTTTGATATCAAGTACTGTGCTGCAATAATTTCCTCTTCTTCTGTTTTTGAGGTTAGCACTTGTATTATAGTAGGTTTAAAATAGGCAGAATACGTCATAAAGCTAATATAATTTTAATTTAGAGCAATAAACCACGTATAACTACTTAAAATTTCAACTAATTCATATTCTAACTTTGAGATATTAATTAACAAACCGTATACCATGAAGTGTTTTAAAAACAAATAGATACACTACTCTTGATTTAATTAACCATAGCAATAGCAGTACCAGTATAAGGATCCGAAAATTTTGAAATACTGCCTGATAATCAAGACTTTTTTGTTCGAGACGGTAAAATGTTTAGGCAAAACACTACGAATGTTAGTGCAATTACATGTATTGGCGCTGATGGTTCCGCTAAAATTTGGATTTACTTTTACAGGTGTTACCCATTCAAAAGGAACCATTACAAAACGTATTAAAAAGCAGTAAAAATTCACTTAAATACTATAAAAACATCCGTTTCTTAATCGAGGCGGATGTTTTTTTGTGTATGAAATTCTAGTACATTTATACATTATAAGACAGGCTGCACATTGACTATACTAGAAACCTATATTGTTCCAACACTTGATAAACCAATCAGGCTTTCTGACCTCAGGGGAGGAACCTTTACTTTGGTTCCTTCTAGAAAAGCCTTTACCAAACGCATCAAAGCTGGGCTCGTTCAAGTAAACAATCAAGTCGCAAGCACAGCTACACCCCTTTTTGGGCAAGAGATCATATGTATTTTTAGAGATGAAACGCCATCCAAAAAGCCACGTATTGAACTCCCATTAGAAATTATTTTTGAAGATGAGCACCTTGCTATCATTTATAAACCTGCGGGTATAGAAGTAAGCGGAAACAAACGCTACACGGTAGAAAATGCGCTTGCAAACACATTGAGTCAAAGCAGGCAAAAAGATGCCTTAGAACGTCCAGAACCCATCCACAGGCTAGATTACCCAACAAGTGGTTGCCTACTTATAGGTAAAACATCCAGTAGTGTATTGGCTTTAAACAAAAGCTTTCAAGAAAAGACCATTCATAAAGTATATTACGCCATCACCTTAGGGAAACAAGAAACAATAGGAACCATTAAAAGCCCTATAGACGGCAAAGAATCGAGTTCTCATTTTGAAGTCATAGCTACTGCAGCTTCGGTAAAATATACCGCATTAAATTTAGTGAAGCTTATTCCTAGTACGGGAAGAAAACATCAATTAAGAAAACATCTTGCCAGCCTGGGAAATCCTATAATGGGAGATCTTCAATATGGAACAGTAGGAAATATTGCGAAGGGTAATGGATTATACTTACACGCCTATTCTTTGGCATTTACACATCCAAAAACGGGTGTTACTATTTCAGAACAAATACCACTACCCAAAAAGTATATAAAAATTTTCAAAGAAGGAGCGCGCTAAGACAATCCCATTTATTTGCATAGTAAGGGTAAAAAATATTCACTAGCATTACCACATAGTGCACATCTACTAAACAATAGCTAGGGATATGATTTTTTTAGAGTATTCTTTTATTCTTTACATTCTTTAAACAAAGACGAGTCTTATAAGGTATTAAGGGACCTTATTTAGGTAAGCTCATTACATTTTACAGACAAAAAAAAGAGCACCCGTTTGGGTGCTCTTTATAATATATTGAAAATTTATGTTATAAAATCTTATTGATTTTTAATAAACTTCCTAGTAACCGTTCCTCTATCTGTTTTAATAGTAATAAAGTAAACAGCGTTTTCAAGTTTAGAAACATCAATAGTCCCTTGATTCATTGAATCAAGACTTGCTGAAATAACTCTTTTATTTAAGATATCAAACACCTCTACACTATCAATAAAAGCTGCTGAAGATGTAATATTCAGTTTGTTTTTTACTGGGTTAGGGTAGATC
>JBNMOX010000258.1:0-3599 GCA_051275835.1 Patiriisocius sp. | reverse complement strand
TACCTCATCTTGATTTGACAGAATACGGGCAGCGATATTGTCTAGTTCTTCTTCACCAGGATCAAGCTGTCCAAATTGTGCCATTTGACCCTTAATCATTTCACGACTATAGGCTTTTAACTCATCAAAGCTAACCTGTAAATTGTTCTCTGCTCTTAACTTTCCTTCAATTAATTGGTAACGCAATCCTTTTTCGCTACGCTCATATTCTGCTTTTGCCTCTTCTGTTGTCATTGGCTTTTCTCCAGAAACTTGAATCCAACGTTCCAAAAAGTCTTTTGGTAAGTCAAATTTTGTGTTTTCAATTAAAGACTCTACAACATCATTCAACATTTTTTGATCACTTTGCTGTGCAAATTGCTTCTCTGCGTCTTCTTTAATTTTTTCTTTCAAAGTATCTTCAGAAGTCACTACACCTGCACCAAACAACTTGTCAAACAACGCTTGATTTAACTCGGCCATTTGACGTGTATTTACTTCTTCAATTTTAAAAGAAACAGCTACATCAAGTCCTTTTGAATCTTCAGGAGATACCTCAAAGTGTTTTTGGTTGTCATGATCCTCTGCAAACATTCCTTTTGTTTTCAAGCTAACAATATCACCAACTTTAGCACCTGTAAGGGCTTTGATTTGTGTTTTACCTTTTAAAGCGTCTAATTCAATCGTTGTGCTTTTATCAATGCCTTTTTCTTCATTGGTAAAAGTCCCTGTAATCTCATCACCTTTGGCAGCAGTGTCTTTAGAAACTAGCGTACCATATTGCTTACGAATGGTTTTCACTTGATTGTTTAACATGTCATTATCTGCAACAATTTTGTATGCAGTAACTGATTTTTTGGCAACATCAACTTCAAACGTTGGGGCCAAACCTAAATCAAAGTCAAAGGTAAAATCATCGGTATCCCAATCTATTTCTGTCTCGTTTTTTGGAAGTGGATTTCCTAAAACGTCTAATTTTTCTTCAGTTAGAAAGTTATGTAGCCCTTCTTGTAATAGTTTATTTACTTCTTCTACTAGTACAGCTTTTCCGTATTGCTTATTAATCATTCCCATGGGGATATGACCTTTTCTAAAACCTGGAACGTTTGCTGTTTTTCTGTAGTCATTTAAAATCTTAGCTACCTTTTCTTTGTAATCATCTTTTGTGATTGCAACAGTTACTACTGCATTTAATGCATCAACATCTTTCTTTTTGATATCCATTATATTGTAAAATTTTATTTTAAATAGCTCATAAATAAAGAGATATAGCCTGTATTTATGAGCGGGCAAAGATAGAGCAAATTACTACATATTACAAGCTATTTAGCTAACATAAAACAAAAGGAAATAAATCATTTATTTAATGTTTCCGAAGCTATGTTCTATCCAAAAAAAAAGCCGCTAAACATCAAATGAATAGCAGCTTAATAATCTTATAAAAAATTCTATTTTGTCTTTTTCTTGATTGTTTTGGCAAGTGTTTTTGCTAGTTTAGCATACGATTCTGAAATTCTAAAACCACTATCAAAGTCATATCCCATGGCACCGTTTCCTTCTGCTTTTGTATATTTTACTGAAAATATAATATCGTCTGGAGCCTCTTTTTTATAAACAGATATGATCGCATCTATTTTAGAATTTTTACGAACGATCCCTATATTATATCCAGCATACAATAATGTTGTTTGTACTTTCATGGTATATGCTGCACTCTCTAAATCTCTAGCGACAACGACCCCCCCTTCATCAAAACGCTTATTGAAGGATTCTATAAATTTTGGCTCATATCGTTCTGGTCTATCACGAAACCAAGATTCTTTAAACTTCTCACCGGTTCCAGCTTCTTTTTCATCTCTTTTCGCCATTTTATCCTTAAGAAATTCTTCTTCATTGTCATATTTCGGTATTTCTACAGCTGTATAATCAAATACGAGATTATATGCGGTAATTCCTTTTAAATCTTTAAACTTTCCTTCAAGGACTTTTGCCTTTTGGGCAAAAGTTGTTGCTGTAATAAATAGTACAGCCAAAAGTGTCATTTGTTTTTTCATTCTGGTTATGGTCTTAGTTGTTACATTTTATGTGCTATTCTGAGCTTACTTAACAGTGCTATTTCGCTATGTATATCTCTGTAAACAAAAAATTTGCATTTTTAGGAAAGCCGAATTTCTGTATATTCAAAAATAGCATAATTTATTTAAATCCCTTTTAAGGCAAATGACTTATGTTTTCAAAACCGCTATTCAAAAAAAAGCTTCTCGTTACGAGAAGCTTTTAGTGCGGATGACAGGAATCCCTTCGACAGGCTCAGGATAAACTCCAATGTCTTATATAATTCTAATCCATAAAAAAAGCCCTACATCGAAATGAGGGCTTCTTAACTTAAGTGCGGATGACAGGAATCGAACCTGCACGCCTTGCGGCACTAGATCCTAAGTCTAGCATGTCTACCAGTTCCACCACATCCGCGGACCTGTACAAAAGCCATATACTGGCTTTCGGACGGCAAATATACATAATTGTTATAATTAACAAACAATCTTTTTTAAGAAATTCTGCTTTTACTTACCTTTAACTTTTCTACTGAAGAATACTAGTATTTCTTCGGAAAATTTTAAAATATCAAAACATTTATGAAAAGTGCCAAAACGTACATTACCGAACACAAAGATCGATTTCTAGATGAATTGGTCACACTATTAAAAATACCTAGTATTTCCGCAGACTCTGCCTACAAGAACGATGTGGTTAAAACAGCAGATCTTATCAAAGAAAGTCTAGAAAAAGCGGGCTGTGATCATGTAGAAATTTGCAAAACCCCTGGCTACCCAATTGTATATGGAGAAAAAATAATTAATAAAGACCTTCCTACTATTTTGGTGTATGGACATTATGATGTGCAACCGCCAGATCCAATAGATTTATGGGACAGCCCACCTTTTGAGCCTGTCATCAAAAAAACGGAACTACATCCTGAAGGTGCTATTTTTGCTCGTGGAAGTTGTGATGACAAGGGACAAATGTATATGCACGTAAAGGCATTAGAATTTATGACCAGCACCAACCAACTGCCTTGTAATGTTAAGTTCATGATTGAGGGTGAAGAAGAAGTAGGTAGTGAGAGTCTGGGTTGGTTTGTAGAAAGAAATCAAGATAAACTAGCTAATGATGTCATCTTAATTAGTGACACCGGCATGATTGCCAATGACATACCTAGTATCACCACGGGTCTTCGTGGCTTGAGTTATGTAGAAGTAGAAGTTACCGGACCTAATAGAGATCTTCATAGTGGTTTGTATGGTGGTGCCGTAGCAAATCCTATTAATGTACTAACCAAGATGATTGCATCCTTAACAGATGATAACAACCATATTACAATTCCAGGATTCTATGATAAGGTAGAAGAATTATCTACTGCAGAAAGAGCTAAAATGGCCGAAGCTCCTTTTAATAAAGAAGCCTATTGTAAATCAATAGGAATTGAAGACACCTATGGAGAAGCTACCTATACAACCAATGAGCGTAATAGTATTCGCCCTACGCTAGATGTAAATGGTATTTGGGGAGGCTATACAGGAGAAGGTGCAAAAACCGTTATTGCAAGTCAGGCTTTTGCA
>JBNMOX010000257.1:0-3602 GCA_051275835.1 Patiriisocius sp. | reverse complement strand
AGATAAAAAGATCACCACAAACTGTTTTTCCATTTGCGGTTACAGCAGCTTTCACTTCTTTATCTTCTATTATAAAATCTACAACTTCATGTTTTTTAAAAGCCTCACCACCATGCTCCTTGAATCTACGCAACAATGCTTTGGTAATTTGCGAACCCCCATCATAGCAACGATAGCTACTCTCTATGTAACTATTCACAGACAGAGCATGTACAAAAAATGGAGTTTTGTAGTTATCTCCAGCATATAAGACATTGGACCCTGCCAATACGGCTTGTAATTTTTTATTGTCGGTTATAGATTCAATATATGCTCGTGCCGATAACGTAAATAGATTACTGTCTTCATAATTAGGAGCACCCGATTGCACATTATATAGGGGAAAACTGTAGCAAGTATCTTTTAATTTTTTACAATAGGCACGAATACCCACTTCTTCCTCTGGAAAATCTTTGACAAGTTGGGCTATAAAATTATCATATCCTTGGGCATGATGATATGATTTTGAATCACCATCAAAAGTGATAACATCAAAGCCGTCATTATCCAATTTCTTAAATTGAACATCATTTAATATATCAAGGTAGGTGAAATATTTGTGTAGATTTTGACCTTCGTCCAAGCCTCCAATATAGTGTACACCGGTATCAAAAATGGTTTTATCGCGAGAGAAGGTTTGAAGATTTCCACCATATTGATTGTTCTTCTCCAATAAACAAACACTACGCCCTTCTTTGGCAAGAATAATAGCAGAAACAAGTCCGCCCATGCCACTTCCAACAACAACAACATCGTACTTTTCTTTCATAAATTACGTGTCAACTTTTTTTTAAAATTTGTAATGGCTTGGCAAGATATATCGTTTCAAAACCAACAAAATGATTATATATGTCTTCGGCGTTTTGAGGAGTATCATACAAAACTACAAAATTTAATACTTGTATATCTATTTGTTCTAGTATGCCTTCTGAAAATTTAATTCCGTTTAATATGATTGTATTGTATGAATTATGCACTTCATCATTTATACTAGGAAGAAACTGCACCTTACGTTCTGTATTACTAATAAAACTATGATTTAATCCCGCACACATTGTTTCATCGTCAATACAAGAAGTAATATTTCGTCTAGCACTATCAAGAACCAGTAGAAAGTCTAATTGTCCTTTACCTTTTGAAACATGTAAGACTGAAGCATCCTTTGGCACTGTATTTATAATAGTGTGATACGCTATAGCATTGCTTTTTAGATCTTGCTTCACTGCTTTATACAAAGCATTTCCTTTATAACGATAGTCCAACAGTAGTGTTTTATGGAAATAATTTGGGGCCTCCATCTCTTTTCTAAAATGCGCAAACTCCTGTCTGAAAAATGTACTTATTTTTTTTGTTCGTTCACTATAGTGGATGCCAAACGAGGTATCATCAGGCGAAATTCTATCTAAAATTTTTAGCGAACTTACCCCATCTCGTATGCTAAAACTTCCTTTAGGCAATATTTCATTAAAGCCATGAATTAAAACGGGTACAATATCGAGTCCTAGTTTCTCAGCTAGAAAGAAAGATCCTTTATGAAACCTACCTAATTTATTACTAGTAGAGCGGGTGCCTTCAGGAAACGCTATGAGTGAAAACCCTTGATCTATTTTAGGTTGTAAATGTATTAAAGCTTCATCAAGACCTTTTGATACAGGATAAAATCCAGCTTTACGCACAGCTCCTCCAAAAACAGGAGAGTTATACACCCAATCATTCACCAAGAAAATAAGCTTAGGATGCAACATCCCCATGGCTAAAATATCTAGAAAAGACGTGTGGTTTGCTATTAAAAATGCAGGCTTCTTAAATGTTTCTTGATTTGGATTAAGAACATTTTTTGTGAGAAATGGATTGGTATACAATACACTTTTCATTAACTGTGATATTGTTTTACGAAACGTAACAGGAGCCAGTTTAAAAAACACTGGGCTAACCATAGATAATAAAAACCCGCCGCCGCCAAAGTAGGTGAAAGAACCTACTGAGTGTATTAGATATCGTAACGTAATAGGTCTTTTTTTGTAACTTCCTATAAATAACGTAAAAAGCAAGGGTTGAACAACAAAAGCTAACAGCATGGCCGAAAATATGCCTATTATAGAAACCGCAGAAATGGTATATAAGGCTGGGTGTTTTGCAAAAACAAGAACACCAATTCCTAATAAGGTTGTAAGCACAGAAAGCACAATAGAAGTCTTATGTGTTCCTAGTACTTTTTGGCCTGTTTTTAATTCTTTAAGTAATCCATTGGTCATGAAAATTGCATAATCGATACCCAAACCAAAAATAAATGTAGAGATAATAATATTAAATATATTGAATTCTAAACCAAATAAACCCATGAGACCCACCGTAATCACCCAAGTTAAAAACACAGGAAGTAAAGTTATAATGGTTAATGACAGACTTTTGTAATAGAGTAACAATAACAAAAGGACAACTCCCATGGAATAGCTAATGAGCTTATTAAAATCTGTTTTTAAGGAACCTAATAAAGACTCATTCATTTGCTTTCTATCAATGAGTAGCATGTTTTCATTTCCTTCAAAGGCAGCTTGTACTTTGGCAGCTTGGATATCTTCTAATTTCACTAAAGAGGTTACGGTTGTTATATCTTCTTTAATTGTAATAAAATCATCAATCGTTATTGCAGGAATTACTTCATAGTCTGTTAAGGCTATCGGTGTAAAATCCTTAGATAATGTGCTATAGAATTTCTTAAAGGCACTAGGCTTAAACCCTAATACACTTCCAGTAGTTATTAAATTATTTGTAATTTCTCTTTGCCTTTCTGAAGACCAAAATTGATTCCATTTAGCAATACGCTGCATCTGTTTAGTATTAGAGTGCACCAAAGCCCCTATATTACTAAAACTCAAAATTTGATTTTGTTGCGATAGACCCTCCAGTGTTTGATACACTTCATCATTAAATTGCAATGCTTCTTCCAAGGTTTTTCCGTAGGCAACTGCATACACCGATTTTGATTCTAAGTTGGTTAAAGCATCTAAATTCTTTTTAGCTTCAATACTCTCAGCTGGCTCAAAATTAAGCGTTGCCAGGTCATTATTAAAGGTGACCTTACTATACGTAAATAGGCTTATTACAAACACCATAACAACAGACAACACAAGCCATTTGTTGCTATGGAAATTATAATGAGATAATCTATCTAAGAAGGTCTTTTTTTTGGTTTCTGAAATCTTCTTAGCTCGATACACTTGCGGAATAAATAACAATGCAACTACTGAGGCTCCCAAGACGCTCACTGCAGCAAATATTCCCAAATCCTGAAGCGCTTGCGAATCTAAAAACAATAGACATAAAAACGCCAAGGCGGTTGTAAAGGCGCTCATTAAAATAGGCTTAGCTATATCTTGATATAAGGCCTGTACCCCTTCATGATTACGAAGGTGTGTTAAAATGTGTAATGAATAATCTAATGTTACTCCTAACAAAACTGAACCAATTCCTAGTGAAATAGCAGAGATTTCAGTTCGAATAAGATATAATACCGCAACCGAAAGCAATGCCCCTAAAATAGTAGGTGTAAATAAAATAAG
>JBNMOX010000256.1:0-3609 GCA_051275835.1 Patiriisocius sp. | reverse complement strand
ATTGCGTACCGAAACAGATTTTGAGGGTATTATTGTAAAAGGTGTTGGAGCTGATTATAACTGGAGTTATTTCGAAGAATTCCTTACAGCAGGTGTATTACCAGACTTTACAACAGAAGGAATGAGTAACGATGTGCTTATTTCAGATTTTCTTGCCAATAGACTTGGTTTGAAATTAGGCGATAAAGCTTTGACCTATTTTTTTGATGAAAACAGTAGTAAAGCACCCCGTATAAGAGCCTTTAGAGTGGCAGGGCTGTATACAAGTGGTTTTCAGCAATTTGACGCCCAATTTATTATTGGAGATATAAGGCATATACAACGCATCAACAAATGGGAACCGAATGAGATTGGTGCTTTTGAGTTGTTTGTGAAAGACTTTGATGCCGTGCAAGAAACCAATAATGAAGTCTATGATGCTATTGGAAGCACGCTAGATACTCAAACCATTCGAGGAAAATTTTATTCTATTTTTGAGTGGCTTGATTTGTTTGATTTTAATGTAGCACTCATTATTGTGATGATGATTATTGTTGCTGGTTTTAACATGATTACTGCACTGTTAGTACTTATTTTAGAGCGCACCAAAATGATTGGTATTTTAAAATCTATGGGCTGCTCTACTTGGAGTGTGCGTAAGATATTTATTTATAACGCAATGTATTTGGTAGGACTTGGCTTGTTTTGGGGGAATTTAATTGGGCTAGGCTTATTAGTATTGCAACAACAATTTAATTTATTTCCGCTAGATCCAAGTACCTATTATGTAGACCAGGCGCCCGTCTATTTACATTGGAGTTATATCCTAGCGCTTAATGTAGGTACATTAGTTTTGTGTTTTTTAATATTGTTAATACCTAGTTACATTATATCAAAGATATCTCCAGTTAAGGCAATTCGCTTCGAATAAGGAACCTAAAATATAGCTTCCCAAATCCAGACGAAGCATGTACCTTTGCATTCTGAAATTTTACACATTTATATTACCTTATGGACTACGCAGAAAATATATTAGGGACTATTGGAAATACACCAATGGTGAAGATCAACAAACTAGCCGAAGAAATTCCAGGACTTGTGCTTGCCAAATACGAAACATTTAATCCAGGGAATTCTACTAAAGACCGAATGGCTTTAATGATGATTGAAGACGCAGAAGCAGATGGACGTCTACAACCTGGAGGAACTATTATAGAAGGTACCAGTGGTAATACAGGTATGGGCTTAGCGCTAGCAGCTATTGTGAAAGGATACAAAATGGTATGTGTGATTAGTGATAAGCAGAGTAAAGAAAAAGTAGATATTTTACGTGCTGTTGGAAGCGAAGTAGTGGTGTGTCCAACGGATGTAGCTCCAGACGATCCTAGATCGTACTATTCTACTTCAAAACGTTTGGCAGAAGAAACAGATAATAGCTGGTATGTAAATCAGTACGATAATCCAAGTAATGCAAAAGCTCATTATCAAAGTACTGGCCCAGAAATCTGGAAACAAACCGATGGTAAAGTAACTCATTTTGTAGTAGGAGTAGGTACCGGTGGAACTATTAGTGGTGTTGGTAAATACCTAAAAGAACAAAACCCAGATGTAAAAATATGGGGTATAGATACCTATGGTAGTGTGTTTAAGAAATACCACGAAACAGGTGTTTTTGATCAGGAAGAAATTTACCCTTATGTAACAGAAGGGATTGGAGAAGATATTTTGCCAGAAAACGTTGACTTTGGTATTATAGATGGTTTTACGAAAGTAACCGATAAGGATGCTGCTATATGGACACAGAAATTATCAAAAACAGAAGGAATGTTTTTGGGTAATTCTGCTGGTGCAGCCATGAAAGGATTACATCAGTTAAAAGAGCACTTTACAGAAGATGATGTGGTAGTAGTATTGTTCCACGATCACGGAAGCAGGTATGTAGGAAAGATGTATAATGATGAGTGGATGGAAAAAATGGGATATGTAGAGTAAACAATTCCTTATTAAAATATGAGTCCCAAATTTCAACCGATGGTTGAGGTTTGGGACTTTTTTTGCCCGCACCACATTTCTGTTCGGTCTAGGGTTTTGAAGCATAAAATCCCTCCTCAATAATTTATACGCTTTTTAAGCTTCAAATTATGGACTCTCCCAGCAGGAGCGTATTTCGTCTTTCTATTGTTTATTGGTTCATCGTTTTTTAATTTCCATACTTCATAAGGTAATTTGCTTCATAGGAAGAAAATCATTACCTTTCCTTCTCCCAGTTATCGCGCATCACCCTCTTAGATGAACGAAGATTTTTTACACTATGTGTGGAAGTTCCAAAAAGTAAACACCCAAGAACTTAGCACAAACGCTAGCAAACCATTACAGGTTTTAAAAGTAGGGCAACACAACCACAATGCAGGCCCAGATTTCTTTAATGGGCAAGTCGTCATTGGAAAACAAAAATGGGCTGGCACTATCGAGATACATCTTAAGTCTAGTGATTGGTATGCTCATAAGCATGAAGTAGATATAGCGTATGATACCGTAATTTTACACGTGGTATGGGAACATGATGCCGAAATTTACAGACGCAATGGTACTAAGATCCCCACCTTGGTATTAAAACCATATGTTTCTGCTGAAATATTAGATAATTACCGAGCCTTGTTCTCTAAAAAAATAAAATGGATTGTTTGTGAGGATCACTTTCCTGATGTTTCAAAATTTATCTTGATTAACTGGTTAGAACGATTGTATATAGAACGATTAGAACAAAAAAGCGAGCGTATTTCGGTACGTTTGAATGCCCTCAAAAATCATTGGGAAGCCGTGTTCTTTGAAATGCTGGGGAGGAGTTTTGGTTTACATGTAAATGGAGCTTCTTTTTTAAGTATTACTCAGTCTATTCCATTTGTGATTATTCAAAAATATAGATATGATCCTGAATCTTTGGAAGCCTTGCTTTTGGGGCAAGCGGGTTTCTTTCGTGATGAAGCTAAAGATACCTATCAGTTAGCCCAAGAAAAAGCGTATGAGTACTTAGTGCAAAAGCACAATCTAAAACTAAATACGGTAGCCAAACCCAAATACTTTAGGTTACGTCCTCATAACTTTCCTACCATTAGACTGTCTCAATTGGCAAGTTTGTATAGTCAAAGGCCTCATTTGTTTTCTCAACTTATGGAGGCCTCTTCAGTACTTGATATATATGCTATTTTTAACATTTCGGCACTGCCATATTGGGAGTCACATTATAGTTTTGGTGTACCCGCGTCCTTTAATAAACGAGTATTGAGCAACTCTTTTATTGATTTGTTAGTCATTAATACTATTATCCCAATGCGGTTTTGTTATGCGAAATATAATCAAAAAGAGAATATAGAAGAACTGCTGTCTATGTCTCACTCGCTCGCCAAAGAAAATAATAGTGTCATCAAGCATTTTAACGCACTTCGAAAAACGGCAACCAATGCATTTGAAAGTCAGGCCTTATTGCAACTCAAAAATGAATATTGCGATAAATTACAATGCATGAGATGCGCTATTGGAAATGAAATTTTGAGCAGAAAACATTAATTTAACCCTCTCTTTTTTGTCTTTTGTTTTGTGAAATGGAGCTATTATTTCAGTAAAAAAAAT
>JBNMOX010000255.1:0-3611 GCA_051275835.1 Patiriisocius sp. | reverse complement strand
AGTGATAAAGCAAACGTCTCTAAACACTGACAATACCGCTCTCATTAGGTTACGCCCAAAAAATAGAATCCATTTTCAATCGGGAGATTTACTAAATATTATTCCTACAGGAGATATACATCCAAGACAATATTCAATTGCAAAAGTAGATGGGGATATTTTATTAAGTATTAAGTGGCATTCAAATGGACTTTGCTCAACCTATCTCTGCGCTTTAAAAGAAGGTGACACTATATTAGGAAGTATTGACAAAAATTCAAAATTTCATTTTCCAAAACAAGCTTCATCTGTATGGCTTGTTGCTAATGGAACTGGTATTGCGCCTTATTTAGGAATGCTCAATGAAAATCATACAACAGCCGTGCAATTGACTTGGGGAGGAAGAACAGAAACTTCTTTTGATTGTTATCGAGAGATTATAGAAAGTACGCTCCTGCCCGGCGGGCAGGCGGGTTCGCGAAAGCCAATAAAATCATTGCAAATAGCTCTATCGCAGACGAAAGAGAAAAACTATGTACAAGATGTTTTACTAAAACAACAAGCTGAAGTAGCGAAGACGCTCAAAGAAGGAGGCGTTTTTATGTTATGTGGTTCAATGGCAATGCAGGATTGTGTGTTGGATACTTTAGAGGAAATCACCACTACCCTATTACAGCAACCCCTTAGCGACTTTGAAAATAATGGGCAACTCCTAATGGATTGCTATTAAAAAAAGAAATTCAAATGTGTTAACAAATTAAAAGAAGTGCAAAACCATATAGCACTTCTCTTAAAAGATATACTCAAAGAAGAAAAATATAGTAAAGTGAAATCTGAAGGGGAAGTGATACTCCAAAAACTTAGCTCTTGAGATGAAAATATGGTTCAGCGCAAGTCGAAGGCGTATGATGATGTCGAGAATTTCCCAAATAAATTCACTGCCGAATATATCTTCCTTATTAACCAAAACGATAGTAGTCTGCCCAAAGTAAATCAAGCATCAAAGGATAGGCTTGTTGCCCTTGACAAACAATGGAAACCATTAAAGATAATATCTGACAACCTTATTAATAATGTTATTCCTATGTATAATAAGTTGCTTTGGCAGCATGATATTGGAGCCCTTAAAACAAACTAATAAATACTCTTGATCTAATACTATACTTTAAAAAGCTATAGACGTAGATCAATTAAAACGGTTCGTTTAATGAGGTAATTTATCTTTCAATACCCCATATAGAAAAGTACCTACAATAGAAGAAGCAATAACAACTAGAATAGGAATAAACCCTGCGCCTACTAATGTAAACATGGGTCCAGGACAAGCGCCTGCTAAAGCCCATCCGAGTCCAAAGATGATTCCTCCAAACATATAACGACTGAAGCTCTTGGCTTTTGGATTAAAATGTATGTTTTCGCCATGAAAGGACTTTATTTTAAATCGCTTGATTGATTGTACCACAATAGTACCAATCACAAGAGCACAGCCAATAATACCATACATGTGAAATGACTCAAATTTGAACATTTCATAAATGCGAAACCATGAAGCCGCTTCAGATTTAAACATTGTGATTCCAAAAAGGATTCCGATACCTAAATATATAAGTGTTCTCATTATTTAAAAGATTAAGGGGAAAATAAAATGAACCATGGCTAGACCTCCAATAAAGAATCCAACTACAGCAATAAGTGATGGGAGTTGTAAGTCACTTAGTCCAGATATTGCATGTCCAGAAGTACATCCTCCGGCATATCTCGTTCCAAAGCCTACAAAAAGCCCCCCTATAGAAAGGATGAGGATATTTTTAAAACTTAATAATGCTGCTGTATCAAAAAGTTCTGTTGGTAAATATGCCTTCCCTGCACTCTCAAACCCAAGAGTATTTAAGTCGGCAATTGTATCTGGATTAATAGCAACTGCTATATCTGAAGATAATAAGTGTGATCCTATATAACCGCCTATGACGGCTCCGATGACCACCAATAAATTCCATTTTTGAGATCTCCAATCGAACCTAAAAAAATCTACTTTATTCCCTGCTCCACAGATAGTACACATTGTTCTCAAGTTTGCAGACATCCCAAAATTTTTGCCAACCATTATAAGCAGGAACATTATAAAGGCAATCATTGGGCCTGATACATACCAAGGCCAAGGTTCGTAAATCCAATCCATCAAATTCTATTTTTTTACAAAGTAAAAGTAATAAATAGAAAAAGTTTGTAACCTAGGTTACAAACTTTTTCTATTTATTAAAACTACAGGGGCATTGATCGTACGCTTTCGCGAAATCGTATACTTGTATACTTGTATACTTGCTTTTATTTTAAAACAATTTGGGTGTCGTAAATCGGGATGAATTTCTCTATTGTAAAATCAATATTCACACAACTAAAAAGAGATATGTAGTTATTTATCACCTACTGATCTCATCAAAAAAATGGAACTAAAACGTACATATCGAACCTTTTAACATCTTATTCCCATTTAGATATGGCAGCATTTACTTTTTTTTTAATATTTCCTTTTTAAGTTAATTCAAAATTAGGATCTTATGAAACCAATTCTTATGACCGCTGTTACAAGATATTTTATGACTCTGTAATGAAAGTCACTATCCTTTTGAAGCATTAGGAAGTATGTCTCTTTGTGATCAAAGTAATAATTATGAAATAGATGGGTGCAGCTCGGTTTTAGAAAAACCTAGCTAACTTCTGTAACATAGGTTACAGACATTGAATTATGGAAATAATATATTGTAACGTTTTATTTTATGCACAGTACTAAATCCAAGTCATTTTGAAAAGAAGAGATTTTGTAAAAAAAGCAACATTAAGTTCATTCATTACACTTATCGGGGCTGAAATTGTTTTTGGGTCTAATATGCTTGACGGATATCAGCCTTTGGCTTTACAAGACCCTGACCCATTTAAGATGTTCCGTAAAAACAAGGAAATGGTCGTATTGAATGACAAACCATGGAATATGGAGGCTCAGGCTCATTTGCTTAATGAGAAAGTGACTTCTAATCCATTTATGTTCATCAGAAATAACGGCAAAATCCCTGAGGATATTGATGTAAAAAATTGGAAGATTATTTTTGATGGGGAATCTATTTCTAACCCTAAAACATATTCATTACAAGAACTCAAAGATACTTTCAAGCATCACACCTACCAACTAACATTAGAATGTGGCGGTAATGGACGTAGTGAGTTTGATCCTCCTGCAAAAGGAAACCAATGGACCATAGGCGCCGTTTCTTGTGCAACTTGGACTGGAATTCGATTAAAAGATGTACTCGCTGATGTAGGCGTGGAAGGAGATGCCATATATATAGGGTACCACGCTGCCGATACTCATTTGAGTGGTGACGCAAAAAAAGAACCTATTTCTAGAGGGATGCCTATGGCAAAAGCATATCAAGAAGAAACGCTTATTGCTTTTAAAATGAATGGTGAAGATATTCCGTTGGCACACGGGTATCCATTGCGCCTTGTCGCTGGTGGATGGCCAGCATCGGTTTCTGGAAAATGGCTAAATGGTATAAGTATACGCAATAAGGTGCATGATGGCACAAAAATGACAGGGACGGCCTATCGTGTTCCTTGCGAGCCAGTGGCACCTG
>JBNMOX010000254.1:0-3624 GCA_051275835.1 Patiriisocius sp. | reverse complement strand
AGCCAGGGATGCTATTACCTGGTATTGTTAATAATATAACCGCTTTTGGCTGTTTTGTAGATGTTGGCGTTAAGGAAAGTGGCTTGATACATGTTTCCAACTTGTCTGAGACATTTGTAAAGGATGTAAATGAACATGTTGCATTGCAGCAACAAGTTATTGTAAAGGTGCTGGAGGTTGATGTTTCTAGAAAAAGGATTCAATTGAAATTGAAGAAATAAAAAGCTACACCTAAATGAAATATTTTATCGTAATAATTAGCATTCTTTTTATTTTTAAAACAGTAAAAGGACAAGATAAAGTGGCATCTTTTAAAGTAGAAACAAAACATTATCTAAATGATGTTAGCACTTTTTCTGTATCAAATTCCTCTAACAAAAATCTCGCTATTTTTATTACGGAACATAATACCGTATTTGCAAGGTTACTTGATGAAAATCATAAAATCACTGCTTCATTTGAAACCGAAAAGGTGAACAAAAAATATACGGACCTTATAGGTTATAAAATTGATGGTGATATTTATACGCTAATTTGGTATAACAAGTCAAAAAATACATTTGTAACACAAAAGATTGATTTCAACTCAAAACTAAGTGAAATTAAAGAGCGTGAAATTGAATTAGAGAATGAATTTGTTTTGACATCAGTACAATACAACAATAACGTTTATCTACTTACTGCTAACAAAGAAAATTTGCTGATAATTCGAAAATTGAACAAGGATAATACTTTTTATGTTCTTGATAAATTTCAAATTAAGATAAACACTAAACAACAGAAATTACTAGCAAAAGGCTTTTGGAAAGGTCAACTTTTTGGTGGTGCCACATCAAATATTACTAAAATAGATACTAAGGCACCTATTTCTATTGAGCAAACTGTTCAGAAAAACAAGTTGTACCAATTTAACAGTAAATTGTTTTTAACTCTAGAAGATAATGAGTCAAAAAACACAATGTTGCATACTATAGATTTAGAATCACGATCTCTCTTGACAAATTTTTATGAATATCCAAAAGGTAAAAAAGATAATTTTAAACTTTTTAGTTCTTTCATTTTAGAAGATCACATTATTCAAATGGGAAGCAATAATAATGAATTAAGTCTTGTAGTTAAGAAATTTGATGGAACTCTTATTAAAGAACATTATATAGACCGAAATCTGCCAATAATAATAAGAAATTCCCCTATTATTCAAGACCGTTCTAACTGGTCTGGAGAACGAAGAGAAATGGAGTTAACGAAAAAGTTTCTACGAAAAATAAATAATGGTGACCTTGGTTTAACCTGTTATAAAGATGGAAATTTATATAAACTAACAATAGGTGGTGTCAAAATTAATTACAGCTATGGCAGTATAGACCCAATGATGAAAGGGCTATCTGTAACGACACTGAATTATAACCCACTATACTATTCCTATGGGGCTTATAAAAATTCAAAATCAATATATTTCAATACTACGTTTGACGAAAATTTTGAATATGTAAAAAAAGATTATGAGATGACTATTTTTGAAAGAATGGAACAAGTTAGTAATGGTTTACCTTTTGTAAAAGGAGAAAACCTTTTCCTTCACAAGGATACCGTATACTATACATACTATCTTAGTAAGGCTAAAACTTTTTATTTATACAAAATATAAGAGTAAAAGTGCTGTAAGTGAATGTGAAAAGAAACGAATACAATTGAAATTAGAGAAATTATAATGCTCAAAATAGCAAATCATCCCATATACAAATACGCACTACCTGAAGGACACCGTTTCCCTATGGCAAAATATAACTTACTACCGGAAAAACTTCTGAAGGATGGTATTTGCAATGAGGTTAATTTTTTTAAACCGGAGAAAGTTTCCGCAGAAAAAATACTCCGTGTTCATGATGAAGCCTATTATAGCAGGTTGCTTAATATCTCACTTGATAAAAAAGAAATTCGAAAAATAGGGTTCCCATTGCGAGAAGAGCTTGTAGAAAGGGGTCATTATATTATTGGGGGTACTATAAAAGGTTGTGATTTTGCTATTACCCACGGGGTTGCAATGAATATAGCAGGAGGTACACATCATGCCTATGCAGGACACGGAGAAGCCTTTTGTTTATTAAATGATCAAGCAGTGGCTGCCATGGATCTATTAGCCCGTGGACTTGCAAAAAAAATACTTATTGTAGATCTTGATGTACATCAAGGCAACGGCACAGCACACATTTTTGAACAAGATGATAGGGTCTTTACTTTTTCTATGCACGGCGCCAAGAACTATCCTTTCAAAAAAGAAAAAAGTGACCTAGACATTGGCCTTGATGACACTACTGGGGATGTAGAATACCTAGAAATTCTATACCGTACGTTACCTAAATTACTAGAAAAAGTTCGACCAGATTTTATTTTTTATCTAAGCGGAGTAGATATTTTACAAAGTGATAAACTAGGCAGGTTAGGCTGTACCCTTGAAGGCTGTAAACAACGTGATCTATTTGTTTTTGAAACATGCAAACAAGCAAGAATTCCGGTTCAGGTAAGTATGGGCGGTGGGTATTCTCCAGATATTGATGTTATTCTAGAAGCCCATTTAAATACATATAAAGCTGCACAAGAGGTTTATTTCAGTAAAAAATCCAGTAAAGCTAGCTTCACTGGATTGATTTAATAATGGCACCCCTATTTTAGGATGACTCACACATTTTATATATTTTTAATAAAGTTCTTTAGAGATTCTCCTTTTGGAATGTCCATTTTCTTTCTCAAGTTATATCGATAATTATCTACCGAAGCAGCGCTAATTCCTAACTGCAATGCAATTTGTTTTGATGTTTGACCTAGACGCAACATCGTAGCCACCTTTTTTTCTTTTTCATTTAGATTGCTGTACATCTGATCAATTTTAGCTCTAAAGGAATCATTCGTTTCATTTACTTGCTGGTACAATTGTATTTTTTCTTTGTTTTGGTCAATATCATTATTTATAAAATGTATCGTGTCTTGAACAACACTCTTATGCGCATCATTAATTACTTTAACTCCTTTTAGTTTTTTCTTAATATTTTCTAATAGGTCATTCTTTTCTGAAATATGAATCGCAAAATCTGTTATCTGGTTGTTTTTAAATTTTACTTGATTATCAAGAGCTTTCTGTTTCACGCTAAGCACCTCTTGTCTCGCCATGAGGCCTTCTCTTTTTATGTTATTTAATTTCTTTTCTTTGTAAAAAGAAAAAGTAAAGAAAACACCTAATAAGCCCAAAAGACCAAAAGTAAAATACGTTTTATCCCTAGCCCGTTTTTGTTCTGCTTTAGAAACTAGTAATTGTGCATTTCTAGCTTCTAACTTTGAGAATAGTTCATTATAATTAAACTCAGACTGGATAACATTAAATTTATTTTTTTGCAAAATAGAGCGCAAACTGTCTTTTATAGTATCATACTTTTTTAAGTATCTTAAAGCATTTTTTGAATCATTATTAAGTTCGTACAACTCATATAATTCTTTATATATATCTTTTTGAGATTCTTTAAAAAGCTGCAAGCCTTCTCTGTTTAAAACTTTCAATAATTCAGAAATACCTAAACCAACTTGACGCTTCTTTTTAAAAATTTTTGCTTGCTGACTTGCTATAGTGAA
>JBNMOX010000253.1:0-3640 GCA_051275835.1 Patiriisocius sp. | reverse complement strand
GTGTTATTAAAAGCGGAACAACTTTTTAGTAAAGATCCAACTGCAGATAAGCGTTTGATTTATATATCAGATTTTCAACAAAAAGAAGCGTTCCCTGAAGTGAAAAACACTTTTAAGGTAAATACGGTACAATTAGAAGCAATTCAGGGACAAAATATTGCTATAGACTCTGCGTATGTTGCTTCAACCAATGGAAACACCACACAATTAAAAGTAGCACTCTCTGCCAAAAACGGGATGCAAAATACTGTTTCAGTTTCTTTGTATAATGGAAATATTCTTACTGCAAAAACAGCTGTAGACTTTAGTGAAAGTAATAATCAAACGGCAATATTCGATTTTGAAAACACAGAAGGTTTTAAAGGCAGTATAAGTCTTACCGATACTGGATTAACCTATGACAACAGTTTATATTTCAGTATTAATAAACCTAATAAACTAAAAGTACTAAGCATTAATGCTAGTAATGCAGACTTTTTAGAACGCATGTATACCAATACAGATTTTGAGTATATAAGACAAGATGCTAGAAATGTTAATTACAGTTTATTACCAGCGCAAAATTGCATTGTACTAAACGAATTAAAAAGCATTCCTGCATCCTTAACAAACGCCTTGACAGAATTCTCACAAAGTGGCGGTAGCATTTTGATTATCCCAGCAAAAGGTGTCGAATTATCTAGTTACAACACCTTGCTAAGAAACCTACAATTAGGAAAATTTAATGAAGAAATCGTTCAAGAAAAGAAAATAACCAAGATCATTTTTGACCACCCGATCTACAAGGATGTTTTTGAAAAACGAGTAGCCAATTTTCAGTTTCCAAAAACAAATAGTTATTATACCATCCTATCAACAGCGACCCCTATCCTTGCTTTTGAAGATGGTAAACCTTTTTTACTTGGAACTAATAATAGCTATGTCGCCACTGCAGCTTTTAATGATGCAAACAGCAACTTCATGAGCTCTCCACTTATTGTTCCTACCTTGTATAACATTGCAAGACAAAGCCTGAAATTACCTAAATTATATTATACAGTAGCATCTCCTACTACATTTGCTGTTCCTATTAGCTTAGTGCAAGACGAAATTTTAACATTCAAAGACAGTGTTACTAATTTTATCCCACTGCAACAAACCAAAGCCAACAAAGTGGTGATCAACACCAATGAAAACCCCACAAAAGCAGGGACTTTTGCTATCGAAAAAGGAGCGACTTTCATACAACACGTGAGCTATAACTATAATAGAGATGAAGGGAGTTGGATATATGCCAATCCAGGTAATTGGAAAGGAGTCACAAGACATGATAGCATCACGAGCTTGTTTGATACGATTTCAAAAGAAAATAAAATAACAGATTTTTGGAAGTGGTTTGCCCTTTTGTCCATCCTTTTCCTAATAGCTGAAATGTTAATTTTAAAATTTTATAAAAAATAAAATACCCTGTGGAGTATCAATTTACTCTCTAGCTTGTAACCTGAAAATTTAAGTATTATGAATATTTTACTAAAATCGGCTACCATAGTAGACAGCAAAAGTAAACATCACTTAAAAAAGCGCGATGTACTTATTGAAAAAGGATATATATCAAAAATTGCAACGGCAATAGATCCCCAAAACAAAGTACAAGAAATTAAGCTGCCAAATTTGCATATTTCTGCTGGATGGTTTGATAGTAGTGTATCTTTTGGTGAACCTGGTTTTGAAGAACGAGAAACCATAGAAAATGGATTAAAAACAGCAGCTTTAAGTGGTTTTACAACGATTGTCATAAATACAAATACGCATCCAGTTCCAGATAATAAAGGAGCCATTCGCTTTTTAAAAGGAGCTGAAAAGAACCATGCTGTTACCATACTACCAAACGGAACACTTACTCAAAATGGGAATGGTACAGATCTAGCCGAATTGTTTGATATGCAATCAGAAGGGGCTATTAGTTTTTATGACTATAAAAAACCTATAGCAAACCCTAACTTGCTAAAAATAGCATTACAATACACGCAAAACTTTAATGGCTTGGTGCAATCCTTCCCCTTTGAAAAAGCCATCGCTACTAAAGGAATGGTCAACGAACATGTTAATAGTACTATGCTCGGACTTAAAGGAATTCCTGCGCTTGCAGAATCCTTACAAGTTGCTAGAGATTTATATATTCTTGAATATACTGGAGGTAAACTACACATCCCAACAATTTCTACAGCAGCAGCGGTTCAACTTATTAAAGAAGCCAAGAAGAAGGGTTTACACGTAACGTGTAGTGTTTCTATAAATAATCTTACGCTAACAGATGATGTATTAGAGAGTTTTGACACCAATTACAAACTAATGCCTCCATTAAGAACCAAAGAAGACATTAAAGCATTAAAAAAAGGCTTAAAAGAAGGTACCATAGATATGGTAACCAGTGATCATAACCCCATGAATGTAGAAAATAAAAAAGTAGAGTTTGATCACGCAAATTATGGAAGTATTGGATTGGAAAGTTGTTTTGGTGCGCTTCATAATGCTACAGACCTAGAGACTGCTATCCATGCACTAACCCAGCAATCGGTTTTTAATCTTTCAGAAAATAGTATTTTAGAAGGTGCTAAAGCAAACATCACACTCTTTAACCCTAACCTATCCTGGGGTTTCAAAGAGAAAGATATTGTGTCGACTTCAAAAAACGCAGCGCTTTTAGGCCAATCATTACTAGGAAAAGCCTACGGAATTTTCAACAACAATAAACTTGTCATTAATGACTAATACTGCAACACCTAAAGGAAAAAGTAAGGCTATGATAGCCTACATCACATTTATTGGTATGTTTATAGCTTATACCATGAATAGAGAAGAAAAAGATGCCTTTACAACAGCACATATTAAAAACATGTGTGGACTTGTGTTGGGCTTATTAATTGCACAAACAACACAAGCGTATATCTATCCAGACTTAGGCGACATACTTTGGTGGATTGCTTTTGCATTATGGCTTTATTCCTTGTTAACTGTGTTTCAAAACAAGGAACCTAACATTCCTTTTTTAAGTAAGAAATTTCAAGAATGGTTTACTTTTTTAAATTAGATATGCTATATTTAACTATCGCATCATAAACAAGACTTCACATGGAAACAACTTCAAATCCAGGAAAAACAATAGCTATTATATCCTATATCACTCTCATAGGCTGGATTATCGCTTTTATAATGAATAACACCAAAAAAAACGTATTAGCTTCTTTTCATCTAAGGCAATCTCTAGGGATTCAATTAGTGTATTTTGCTATTTCTGTATTAATTTCTATTACAGGAATAGGAATGCTTCAAGTACTGTACCTTGGAGCTTTAGCACTCGTAATATTAGGGATTATTAATGCCAATAATGAAGAAGAAAAACCGCTTCCCATTGTAGGGGAATATTTTGAAAATTGGTTTCATACTATTGGTTAAAAAAAAACAGATAACCATCAACATAATTTTATCATAAAAGATGCTGCATACGTTTAGCATCTTTTATTTTTGCACTATGGAAAAACAAACATTACCATTAGCTCATAATTACCAAGCACCAAAAACAAAAACAGGTAAAGCGCCCGTTATTATTTTATTACATGGTTACGGTAGTGATGAAAACGACTTATTTTCTTTTGCCCCA
>JBNMOX010000252.1:0-3642 GCA_051275835.1 Patiriisocius sp. | reverse complement strand
ACAAGTAATAGTCGTTTGTAGTATTTAGTTTTTTAGTGCTAATATCACCTTTTTGCGAGATTGTTTTTTGCTCATTATCTTTTGTAATTAAGACAAAACTAGTCCTTGTTTTTAAGATGGAATTACCCGTTAACTTTAGTTTTTGTGAAACTTTAACTCGTTCTTTTCCAGTCCTGCTTAAAATAGATAGGGAGCCATTTTTTTGTTGAAATACTAAGTAATCCTTGTTTTGTAGACGTATATGTTGCGGCACACCAATAATAGTGCTCTTTGCTTTTTTAAAGGTAAAGCCTTTAACTGTTTTCCCTTTACTATTAAGCATGACTACTTCTTTTCCTTGTATGATTACAAATCTGTATTTTCTATTATTGTCATAATCAAAAACAGCAAGTGGTTGTGTGATTTCATCTTTAAACGTGATAGGAAATGGTGCTACGTCTTTCCCATTCCTATCAAGCACATAGAATTTATTTTTAGTAGCAAATAGCATTTGCTTTTTACCATTACGAAGGAGGTCAATTTCCTTGATTTCTCCAAGTATGGGGTTTTTAATATTGCGCGACCAAAGCTTGGTTCCATTTAAAGCATATAGCTGTAGTTTGTTTTCAATGTCCTGAACTACAATCTCTTTTTCCTTAGTCTTATGATTTGTAAAAAACTGCGGATTGCCAAGCATGGTTTTGCCTACATCAAGTGTAATCAATTGAGACACCCCATGTGTTTTTTTGATTTCTTTACCTGCTTGTTGGCATATAAAATTGATATGCGCAAAAGAGGTGTCATACTGGTATTGTAAGATAGCAATAGGAAACTTTTTTGCTTTTTTTTCTGAAATCGGACTGCCCAGCACTTGGTTAGAAAACCCTGCTACTTGTTCTTGCTCAAATACTAAAAAAGAAGCATTGGTTGGTAATTGTTCAATAGCGCTTTTAAAATAAGAAGTTTCAGAAAGTGTGTTCTGGGTTTTTATGGCGGTGATGTATTGCTCAGCAACCTTTTGTGAGCTAGCGCCAATAATATAATTGTCTATTCTAAAAAGCACATTGATTTCATATTTTTGTAAAAGGGGACTAAATGTGTCTCCTACAAAATTGGGTGTGCTACAGGTGTATAGTTCAATGTCTCTAAAAGTTTCTTTTTCTGAAATAGAAGAAGATAAGCTTTCTAGCGTTAATTGGGTATCAAAACTCTCTAAGAGGCTAATTGTGCCATCATTGAGTACTACTTGTCCTATGGTTTTTATAGTTTCAAACACTTCTGGAATAGCTATAGCTGTGCTGTCTTTTTTATATACATTGATGTTTTGATACAATTGTGCTGCATTGGAGTAGCCTAAAATATGACCCCGTTTAGCATTGCTAGGAATCATAGTAGCCATTGTTATTCTATGAGATCGTTGTCCTTTAAGCACAGAAAGGAGTTGCAGGCTATCTTGTGTCATCGCAATACCAGAAGCTTGTATGCCTTTAGATACGAGTGTGAGGTCAAGAACATTCCAGTGGCTAAGAGAATGTTTTGAGTCTTGGTATGTATTGTTTTTTGTGTAGATGCTTATCCCTTTATGGGTATTAGAAGCGACTAATTTTGTGAGACTTGCATCTTTTGATTTTTCTTGTTGTAAGGTGTTCTCGATAGTTTGTTTTAAAGGCGAGAGCAGAATATAGTCTCCTAGCTGTGTTTGATATATTTCTTGTTTGCCATAACTCTTTTTTATAATTCCTTTTTCTGGTTTACTAGATTTGACGAGGCTATCTTGAGGTTTTATACTATTTATTTTGGCAATGACTAGCACATGATTTGTGCTGTCTAAGGCGGCGGGTACTGCTATTAAAATCTCAGAAGTGAAAGGTAGTTTGCTAATAAAAGCATGTTTTTTTAAAGTGCGCTGTAATGTTGAGGTTTTCATAGCGCCCAATAGTATGTTATCTTTTAGCTCTTTTTCTATTTGAGAGATATCATCAATAGCATAAATAATTTCTGTATTGGAAGGGATAAAGCCAATAGCAGATGTAGGAGATGATTGATATGATTCGCAACTAGCCAAAAGCAGGGAAATTGTAAATAATATGGCGGCGGTTGCTATAGACTTCATAAATACAAAAATAGAAAGGATTGCTCAGAATACTTACAATCTTCTATTTGTTTATTGACGTGTTTTCAACAGGTTTAAAAACCAAACGTAGTTGCTCTGGTAATAACTTAAAACTTTTACGATGATAAGGCGAAGGACCGTGTTTGCGTATGGCAGCTCTATGTTCTTTGGTGGGATATCCTTTGTTTTGCTTCCAATTATACATGGGGTACTCTTCATGTAGTTGCTCCATGTATATATCTCGGGCGGTTTTGGCAAGAATAGAGGCTGCTGCAATATGGAGATATTTGCCATCTCCTTTAACGACACATTCGTATTTAACCTGTTGATAAGGTTTAAAACGGTTGCCGTCAATGGCTATAAATTCTGGACGTGTAGTAAGTTGATCTATAGAACGGTGCATGCCTAGTATGGAGGCGTTCAAAATGTTGATTTGATCAATCTCATCCATCATAACATGAGAAACCCCATAACATATAGCTTGGGACTCAATAATAGGTTTGAGTTCCATCCTTTTTTTTTCGCTGAGTTGCTTTGAGTCAGTAAGGAATGGATGTTTAAAATCGTTGGGTAAGATTACTGCAGCAGCAGTAACAGGTCCCGCTAGACAACCACGGCCTGCTTCATCTGTGCCACATTCGATAAGGTTTTGATGTATTTTTAGGGCTAACATGCGTTTGATTCTTGGCTTAAAGATAGCATTATTTGAAAACTAGTGCACTAAGAATATTTCAGAAAAACCAAATGATTGGATAATCTTAAAAGAAAAAACGTAGTGCAATATTGGGCGTAAAGCGCAGTGAATTTTCACTTACTTCTTCTAAAGTGTTACTGTGGTTTAAACGGTAAAAGTGATTTAAACTATTATTGGTGTTTAATAAATTCCAGATAGAAGCAGCTATTTGACCTTTCACATTGTTGTAAACGGTAAAATCATATGTTGCAGAAAGGTCGACTCTAAAGTAATCTTCTATCGTGTCACTATTTGGTGCTTGATAATTAATAGTATCGTTTGTTACTTCATTGCCCTGCACAACAAGTGTGGTAGGTTTACCACTATGCCAATTAAAACCGCCAGAAAATTTAAAACGGTTTACGACATAGTTAATGCCGTAAGTGATAGTATGTCTAATGTCTAAATTATTATGAAACTCGCTAGGGATAAGTGCGTCAAAGGTATACACGTTTTTTGCATAGGTATAACTTAACCAGGTGTTGATTTTTTGATAGCGTTTGTTTACCAAGACTTCAATACCCTTTATGGTATACTTCCCAGTAGTTTTAACCTCTTGAAACTGATTTTGAAATCCTTGGCTTTGGCTTGTGATTCCAGAGACCTCTTTGATGTATCCATCTAAATTAATTAGCCAGCCTTTACGATTGTAGGTAACTCCTGTAGAAATTTGTTTGCTTTTTATAATAGGAATTTCATCTGGGTTTGACACTACCCACCTTCTGTTTTCTACGCCTAAAAAGTCTTCTTGAAAATCTATGATCTGAGAGGTGGTCTGACTTTTAATTTCCCCTAATACTTCTGCTGTAAAATAGTC
>JBNMOX010000251.1:0-3647 GCA_051275835.1 Patiriisocius sp. | reverse complement strand
ATGCATTAATAATTGATAACACAGGTGCTTTTAGAAACAAAGAAGAACTGAGTCGTCATTTAATTCCTAATGGAGCAAGTAAAGTATTATTAACAGCTCCTGGAGCTGGTATTCCTAATATTGTACACGGTGTAAATCACTTCGAGAACAATCCAGATGAGATGGATATCTTCTCAGCAGCTTCTTGTACAACCAATGCCATTACCCCGGTGCTAAAAGCAATCCAAGATAGTTTTGGTGTGGTACATGGTCACCTAGAAACAATTCATGCCTATACCAATGATCAAAACCTGGTAGACAACATGCATAAAAAACACCGTCGCGGCCGTGCAGCTGCCTTGAACATGGTAATTACAGAAACCGGTGCTGGAAAAGCAGTCTCAAAAGCACTACCCTCTTTTGAAGGAAAATTAACATCTAACGCTATTAGAGTCCCGGTACCAAATGGTTCATTGGCTATTTTAAAGTTAGAGCTTGAAAATGAAACAACGGTCGCTGGATTAAACGCCACGATGAAAAAATATGCTTTAGAAGGCGACTTGGTTGAGCAAATTAAATACTCGCTTAACAATGAGTTAGTATCTAGTGATATTGTAGGATCATCTGCACCCTCTATATTTGATAGTAACGCTACTATTGTTACCAAAGACGGTAAAAACATTGTGATTTATGTATGGTATGATAATGAGTATGGGTACAGCCATCAAGTAATTAGACTGGCAAAACACATTGCCAAAGTAAGAAGATATACCTACTATTAGTCGTATTTTTTCTTCGGAAATATCTAAGCCGTGAACCTTTGTTCGCGGCTTTTTTAATACAATAAACAATTGCATAACTTTACGAAAGTAAAATTTTGTACTATGAACATCATTCAAGCCACCCTAGAAAATATAAAACAACTCGTACCCTTATTTGATGGCTATCGTGTTTTTTACAAACAAGAAAGTAACCTTGCTGCTGCCGAAGCATTTTTAACGGCTCGGTTTCAACAAGAAGACGCTATCATCTTACTAGCATTAGATTCAGACCAAACTCCTATGGGATTTACACAATTATATCCTAGCTTTTCTTCTGTATCGATGCAGAGAACCTATATTCTAAATGATTTGTATGTAGCAGGAAATTTCAGAAAAAAAGGCGTGGGAGAAGCTTTATTAAATACTGCCAAAAAAATAACGATTTCAAAAAAAGCCAAAGGACTCACCTTAGAAACTGATCTTAGCAATCCAGCACAACATTTATACGAACGTCTAGACTGGAAGAAAGACACACACGTTTTACATTATACTTGGGAAACTGGACTATAGTATTCAGTGCTCAGGGGCAGTTCTTGTTAATTCATACACCGCTGTGCTGCTCAAGCAAAATAATCACCCCAAATAAAATTTTCGAAGATATTTGAAAAATTAGCATAATTAAATGCTGAAGCTCTTATTTTATGCCCTCTTGAAACTTTGGCAGAAACAACTATTAATCAAGGTTTAGAAGGAGCTTCAATCAAAATTATAGTAGCTTTGCCAAAAATACCAAATATGGATTCTTTTCACGATTTTAAAATTAACAAGCAGCTTCATTTTGCTATTGAAGATCTAGGCTTTACAAAGCCTACAGAGATTCAAGAAAAATCGTTTGCTCCTATTGGATCTGGTAAAGATGTGGTAGGTATTGCGCAAACAGGTACAGGAAAAACGTTTGCTTATATGTTACCACTTATTAGTGGTCTCAAATTCTCGAAACAAATCGATCCCCGTATTTTGGTATTGGTCCCTACACGAGAGCTCGTATTGCAAGTGGTTGATGAGATTGAAAAGTTTGGTAAATACTCTACGATAAGAGTAGTTGGCGTGTTTGGAGGTGTTAATATTAACACCCATAAAGAGGCTGTTATGGAAGGTGCAGATATTATTGTAGCCACTCCTGGTAGACTGTATGACCTAATTCTAAGCCGTACGCTAAAAACAAAAAGTATTAAAAAATTAGTCATTGATGAAGTAGATGTGATGCTTGATTTAGGTTTCAGATTTCAGCTCACCAATATCTTTGAATTACTGCAAGAACAACGTCAAAATATTATGTATTCGGCAACCATGACAGATGATGTTGCCGTGTTTATAAACGACTTTTTTAAAAACCCAACGACTATTTCTGTTGCGGTAAGTGGTACTCCTCTAGATAACATACAGCAGTTTGCCTATGCGGTACCTAACTTTTACACCAAAGCCAATTTGCTTTGTCATTTATTGAAAGACAAAGAAGCATTTACAAAAATACTGGTGTTTGTACCCAATAAAAAAACAGCAGATTTGTTGTATGAATTACTGCAAGAAGAATTTAAGGATGATGTTGCTGTTATTCATTCCAACAAAACACAGAACTACCGTATACGCTCTATAGAAAATTTTAATGCCAATGAAACTCGTATATTGGTAACCACAGATATTATGGCGCGTGGTTTAGATTTGGATCTAGTGAGTCATGTTATTAATGTAGACACCCCAAGATTTCCAGAAAACTATATGCACCGTATTGGTAGAACAGGACGTGCTGAAGCAGAAGGAATAGCCATAGTATTGACCACAGAAAAAGAACAACCTTTTAAAGAAACTATTGAAACACTGATGGATATGACTATTGAAAAAATAGCCATTCCAGAAGCCGTTGAAATTTCCGAGAAACTTACCTTAGAAGAGCAGCCTGAAAGTACTGAAAGAGAAAACCCACACAAACAACAGTTTGAAGAAGGTGGCGAAAGTTTTCATGAAAAGAGTGATAAAAATAGCCAGACAAATCAAGGAGGCTCCTACAAACGAACCATCAAATTGAAATACAAAAAAGCCAGAACCAAAGGCGATAAAGGTTTCAATCAGCGAAACAAACAAAAAGGGAAAAAACCATTTTAATCCTTTGCTGTCACATCGTTTCTCTAGCAGAAGGCTCCTGATTATTAATCATATTAAAAGGCTACTCCATGCGCATTGATATTATTACCGTATTACCAGAATTACTTAAAAGCCCCTTTGAGGCTTCTATCTTAAAGCGAGCTATAGAAAAAGGCTTGGTTGAAGTGCATTTACACAACTTAAGAGACTTTGCAACCAACAGCTATAACCAAATAGACGATTATCAATTTGGTGGTGGCGCTGGCATGGTTATGATGATAGAGCCTATAGATAAATGTATTAGTGGCTTAAAAGCAGTACGAGACTATGATGAGGTGATTTACATGACGCCTGAAGGTGAAACATTAGATCAAGGTATTTCTAACCAGTTATCACTCAAAGGAAACATTATTATTTTGTGTGGACACTACAAAGGGGTTGACCAACGCGTACGGGACCAATTTATCACCAGAGAAATCTCTGTAGGTGATTATGTATTAAGCGGAGGAGAATTGGCAGCAGCCATTGTCTGTGACTCTGTCATAAGATTAATCCCTGGGGTTTTAGGCAATGAAACAAGTGCTTTAACAGACAGTTTTCAAGATGATTTATTAGCACCGCCTATTTATACCAGACCTGCAGAATACAAAGGCTGGAAAGTACCCGATGTTTTATTAAGCGGACATGGCGCCAACATTGAAAAATGGCGAGAAGACGAAGCTTACAAAAACACCCAAAACCGAAGACCTGATTTGTTGGAATAAA
>JBNMOX010000250.1:0-3653 GCA_051275835.1 Patiriisocius sp. | reverse complement strand
GACAAATTAGATAAAACATATGGTAAAGGTACCGTAATGAAAATGGGCGATCAAGCCATTGTTGATGTAGAGATCATTCCATCTGGATCATTAGGCCTTGATGTTGCTTTAGGTGTTGGTGGATATCCACGAGGAAGAGTTGTAGAGATTTATGGACCAGAATCGTCAGGTAAAACAACATTGACTATTCATGCCATTGCGGAAGCGCAGAAAAAAGGAGGCATTGCCGCCTTTATTGATGCAGAGCACGCTTTTGATAGATATTATGCTGAAAGTTTAGGGGTAGATGTAGAAAACCTTATCATTTCGCAACCAGATAATGGAGAGCAAGCCTTAGAAATTGCAGATAACTTAATTCGCTCTGGCGCAATCGATATTATTGTCATTGATTCTGTCGCTGCATTAACACCAAAAAGTGAAATAGAAGGCGAAATGGGAGATAGTAAAATGGGTTTACACGCTCGTTTGATGTCCCAAGCCTTACGTAAACTTACAGGTTCTATTTCCAAAACCAATTGTACTGTAATATTTATCAATCAATTACGTGAAAAAATTGGGGTAATGTTTGGAAATCCAGAAACCACTACCGGTGGTAATGCCTTAAAATTTTATGCATCGGTTCGTTTAGATATTCGTCGTTCTACGCAAATTAAAGACACAAATGGTAATGTTTTGGGAAACAAAACGCGTGTTAAAGTTGTAAAAAACAAAGTGGCTCCGCCATTTAAACTAGTTGAATTTGATATCATGTACGGGAAAGGGATCTCTAAGGTTGGAGAAATCATAGACCTTGGTGTGGATTTTGAAATCATCAAAAAAGCAGGGTCATGGTTTAGTTATGATGAAACCAAACTAGGACAGGGTAGAGACGCTGTAAAAACACTATTACTTGACAACCCAGAACTCATGGATGAACTGGAAATCAAGATCAAAGACAGCATAAAGGCCTTGGCAGCTTCTTAAATAAAAAACATAAACCAATTTAGACACAAAAACCTGTCTGGTTGAGCCCTTCGATACAGTCAATAAGGGTTGCAGTCAAAAAAATTTAATGTTGGCTTTTTTATCAAGAAAACCCTGCATCTATTAAACTTATTTAAAAAACCGGAAATTTTATATAGCCTATATAATTTCCGGTTTTTTATTTTAGTATCTTTTCCTGCTCTTTTAAAAGAGACCACTCCTCATCGTGCCAATTTAATAATAAATTGACCGATACTATATGAAATCAAGCATTGTGTCGTTATACTGGCGCGAATATTTTGGAATTAAAAATTAAAAACAAGCACAACGCAACCCTATTCATAATCAAGCATCTAATTGGTGTAGAAACCAAAAACTTGTATTTATTGTGAATAACAATTACTAACAAACCAAGGTAACTGCATTTGACTTTAGACGAACTCATACAAGGCTGTAAAAGGAAAGATGCTAAAGCGCAAGGAGAATTATACAAACGTTATAGCGGAGTATTATTTTCTATTTGTTTGCGCTACTCTCCCAACCAAGTCGAGGCAGAAGACAATTTGCAAGATGCTTTTATTACCATTTTTAATAAAGCAGAACAGTTTAAAGACAAAGGTTCTTTTGAAGGTTGGATAAAGCGAATTACAGTAAATACGGTGCTTCAAAAATATAGGAAACAAAAGGTATTTGCTATTGTAGATGAAGCACAAATTGAGGACACGGCAAACGAAGATATTATTGATACTGGATTGCCCCTTGATTATTTGCTACGTATCATCCAAGAATTACCAGACAGATACAGATTGGTTTTTACCATGTATGTTATGGATGGGTATTCGCATAAAGAAATTGGGGAATTGATTGGAATTAGCGATGGTACGTCTAAATCTAATCTAGCCAGAGCAAGAGGAATATTAAAAACAAAGATTGACGACTATAATAAAAATAGTCACTAATATATAAAACATTGCTGCATACGCAGCATCCTATGAAACAAAAAAAGAACATAGATCAACTATTTAAAGAGCGCTTCGCAGAACACGAAGTGACTCCTCCTGCGCACGTTTGGGAAAATATTCAAGCGCAATTACTGGAGAAGAAAAAGGATCGTGTTATCATTCCATTATGGTGGAAAGTTGCTGGTGTTGCCGCTGCCTTCGTTTTATTATTTACACTAGGCAACATGTTTAATAAGTCAAATAACAGTATTGTTGAGGAAACTCCAAGTCTAGAAGAAGGTATCGAAAGAACTCCAGAAATTAAAAAAGACCTGGAGGTGAATACGAATGAAAATGCAATTCAGGTTGCTGAAACAAATGAGGTCGAAATACTAGATGACGAAGATTCTTTAGAGAATCATACACTTAGTAAAAATTCAAATAATACAACTGAAAACAGTGTTAACAACTCCAAAACAGGGCTAGCTTCGACCGTAAAGAAAAATAAGCAAAAAAACACAGTGACTACCCAAGCAATCGCTATTGTTGACCCTGCTATTATTTCAGAAGATCTTCCGCCTTCAACTTCAGCCGTGGCGCAAAACAATACAGAGAATAAAGACGCTTTTGTAGCGCCTATAAATTCAACGGAGACAGCAAGAAAAGATGCTCTTGCAAAAAACAAGAACAAAACAAATACAGAGGCTACAACAAACCCTCAGCTCAAAGAAGACCCTATAATCACGCCAAGAACAGAAGACGCTGTTGTTATAGAAGAAGTGCCCCTAAAAGAAACAAAGGCAAAGAAATCTATTTTTGATGCCATTGAAGAGCAAAAACAAATAGAAGCTAAAGAAGCTCTTGCCGAGAAAAATACCCCACAAGATCGTTGGGAAATTGCTCCAAATATAGCACCGGTATATTATAACTCTTTAAACGAAGGGTCCTCTATTGACCCTAGTTTTTCAGATAATTCTCAAAGTGGTGATGTAAATATTAGTTATGGTATTGGCGTACGTTATGCTTTGAGTGATCGATTAAAAATACGCTCTGGTATTAGTAATGTAGACCTCAGTTATAGCACGGGCGGTTTAGAATTAGGAGATGGCCCTATCTCTGCAGCACTGCAAGGTGTTAACTATGACAATGCAGAAAGCATTATAGTTGCCCAAGACCAAGGTACTTTTGCTATGCAAGCAGATGGTACTTTTGGAGATATTACACCAAAATCTACGACGGGTGAAGCCTTTATTAATCAAAATATAAGCTATTATGAAGTGCCACTTGAATTAAGTTACACACTTTTAAATAATACATTCGGCATCGATGTCATTGGAGGAGTAAGCACCTTAATTTTGGGTGATAATGAAGTGTCGGTAACGGCAGGAGATTTTAATGAGACCCTAGGGTCTGCCAACAATTTGTCTGGTGTAAGTTTTGCCACCAATGTAGGGCTTGGCTTTCACTACAAGATATCTAGAAAGTTTAAGTTTAATGTTGAACCTATGTTTAAGTACCAGCTTAATCCCTACACAGATAGTTCTGTGGAATTCCAACCTTATTACGTTGGAGTATATACAGGATTGAGCTTTAAGTTTTAGGTATATTTTAATTGGGGCGTTTAGGATTCATAGCCTAATCGCACAAACAAAAAACCATCTTATCGCCATGAGATGGTTTTTTTATGTTTTTAATTTATTATATTCATAATCACCCTAGTTTATAGTTTTACTCATACATAAAAACAAA
>JBNMOX010000249.1:0-3661 GCA_051275835.1 Patiriisocius sp. | reverse complement strand
TAGGGTGTCTAGAACCCAAAACGACAGGTTCTCCAGGGCGGGATAAATCACCGTAGGCCCCAGAAACTTCTTGCGCAGTATCGAGGCTTTCTTTGAGAATAGTTACTTTGTCTTGTGCTGCATTTTTTAAGGTATTTACTACCTGTCCAAATTCCTTTTTTTGGTCATTAGCAACGTTCTTAAATTCTGCAAAAAATTCTTTTAGTAATCCTTTACTCCCCAAGTATTTAATTCTAAAATCTTCTACCTCAGCCTGTGTGGCGGCAGAAAAAGCTTCTACGTGTGCAATATGTTCTTTAATCTTATCTATCATAGTATAGCATTCAAGACCGCAAAATTACAGAAAGTACTTCACATACAATCGCAAATCTGAGGTAATAGTTGTACCTAATTTGGTTATTGAATCACTTCTTTTTCTAAGAAATATTGAACAATAGCATCTTTCATTAAAACACTTTGCTCACCCGCTTTTAATGGTGGTAATTGCTCCAGTATTCTATAATGGGGCCATCCTGCTTCATCAAAATACTCGAATTCATAATACCCAAAAGGCTCTAATAAACGGCAAATCGCAATATGCATTAAATTAACCTTCTCATCTTTTTTAAATTTTCTATGCAATTGCCCCAGCTCTTGGACACCTACCAAATAAATAATAGCATCTAGATCTAAAGTATCACCATCTGCAAAGCGATTGCTTAACAATGTTACCACAGCACTCCATCGTTCCTTTAATTGTTCATCTCTTGCCATATATTCTTTTAACAACAGGTATCTCAACCCATTATTTATCAATTACATTCTATTTTTGGTAAAGGTAACTTCTTTGTGTTTAAAAGCTATAAAAACTAGCAATAGGTTCCTGTATCCAGTTTTTATATCTTTAAATCCAAAATAAAAACCTCATGAATATCATTGACATCATTTTAGGTATTATCCTTTTACTTGCTTTTTATACGGGTTTGCGTAAGGGCCTTTTTGCTGCGCTCGCCTCTTTAATAGGCTTGATAGCAGGTGTTTATGGCGCTATTTACTTTTCGCATTTTGCAGTAGATTTCTTGTCTGGAGCCCTTAACTGGTCTGATCAAACCATTAATTTAGCAGCCTTTGCTCTTACTTTTTCAATTATTTTAATTGTGGTCACTATGGCTGGAAAGGCGCTCACTAAAATAGCAGATTTTGCAGCTTTAGGCCTTATTAACAAGCTGCTAGGCGGTTTATTTAATGCCTTAAAAATAGCTTTTATTGTGAGTGTTATTTTTATGTTTTTGAATGCCTCTTCCAACATAAGTGGATTTCTTATCCCCGAAGAAAAGAAAGAATCATCCCTATTATATGAACCTGTAGCTACTATAGCGCTTTTGGTATTGCCCAACATCTTAAACGAAGTGGATAAACTACAAGACAAAGATGAAAATCCAGAAACCAGACAAGAAAAATAAAACAAATTTTCACACAAGATCTTCTACATTGGACTCAATGTATACCATTGCATCCTTAAACTTTTTAAATATTTTATGTTCTGGAATTAAATCTGGAACAATGTCAATATTTTCCATCATTACTCTTGGTTGCTCTGTTAAACCTACTAACAACACTTTCATGTCATTTTGCTTTAATCTCAAAATAAGATCTTCCATAGCATAAAGCCCAGATTGATCCATATATGGTACACGTCCCATGCGTATAATTAAATGCGTAGCTGTATCTGGAATTTGTTTTGCCAGTTCCTGAAAGTCACTGGTATTTGCAAAAAACAATGGTCCCGCCATACGTTTTATAAATACTTCTTCTATTAAATTCTTCGGAAATGTTATTTCATCGGCCCAGGGCTGGTGTAGTTCATCAGCCTTTTCTAAAGAAACTACCTTAGAGCGACTGGCGGTAGAATCTCCAATTTTTTTCATGAATATAATAGATGCCAAAATAAGCCCTATTCCAACGGCATACACCAGATCCCAAAACACCGAGATGACAAGTACAACAAGCATAATTACAACTTCGCTTTTTGGCATTTTAGGAATCGCTTTTAATCCTTTATAATCCATTACCCCAATACCTACGGTCACCAAAATACCCGCCAATACAGCAGCAGGAATTTGTGAAGCAATAGGACCTAACAATAACAATACAATAAGTAACACAATAGAAGCGACCATTCCTGAAAGCTTAGTGGTCCCTCCACTATTGATATTTACAACCGTACGAATAGTTGCGCCGGCACCTGGAATTCCTCCAAATAAAGAGGCTACACTATTTCCAATACCTTGACCAATTAATTCTTGATTAGGATTGTGTTTGGTTTTGGTCATATTGTCTGCTACCACCGAAGTTAATAAGGAATCAATGGCTCCTAAAAACGCAAGCGTTAATGCCGAGAAAACATAGGGTGAAATTTGTCCAAATTTAAAATTAGTGAACATTTCAAAATGAGGGATAGGAAATCCTGAGGGAATTTCTTGAATAGGGCGATAGTCTAATTTTAAAAAATAAGCGCCTAGACTCACGACCAATAGTGCAACTAATGTACTAGGAACTTTGGTGGTAATTTTTTTAAACCCAAAGATGATAATAATAGTCGCTAAGGCAAGTATAAACTCTAACCAGTTTACCTGTTGTAAAGCAGCAGGAAACCTCTTTAACGCTCCTAAAACGCCAGATCCAGCTGTTTTAGCCAAAATGGTAGCTTCAGCATCAATCTCATCTATGCTTATTTTCTCTGCTCTTGCTACGGTTTCTTTAAAGTCTTCTAATACCAAAATTCCCTCACCAGCTTCATCTTTTAAAATTTTGTCTAGCAACACTTCTTCTGCCTGTGGTTTAAAAGATGTAATAAACTCTTTATCATCTGTAGTATAGTACCCTAACACAGGAAGTAATTGAGTTACTAAAATAATAACACCAATAGCTGTCATAAATCCAGAAACCACAGGATAAGGAATATACTTTATATATTTACCCAAACCTAAAACGCCTAATAGTACTTGAAATAACCCTGCTAGTAAGAAAACTAATAAGATAAAAGGCAATGCTTTTTCTACATCTCCATCGTTGGTAGCAATGATCCCTGCAATAATCACCATAGAAACAGCGGTCATAGGTGCTGTAGGCCCAGAAATTTGAGTGTTAGTCCCACCAAAAAGTGAAGCAAAAAAACCAATCATAATGGCTCCATATAATCCTGCACTTGGCCCAAGCCCAGATTGCACCCCAAAAGCAAGCGCTAAAGGCAATGCTACAATACCTGCAGTAATACCACCAAATAAATTTCCTTGAAGGTTTATAAATATATTTTTAAACATACATATTTTGTATTTTAATATTGTTCAATAATATAGCGTAATCTTTTCGTAAATATACTATAATAAAGAATTATTTAAAGCTACAATTTCTTTACGTCTGAAGCTGGAATCCAGCCATCTTTGCCATTGGCAATACGTATGAGTAACCAATCACCATCAGTGTTAAGGATTTGTACTTTGGTTCCTTCATGCAATACAAAAGTTGTATCACTATTAAGTTTAGGAGCCGTTTTAACATCTATTTCTTCAGCAAAAATTATCGCAGGAGTATCTTTTCTCACGTCTTGATATGTTAGGTAGGCCATAGTAAACGCACCTATAAAAAGAAAGACAGACAGCATTGCTGTGGTAAAAAAGAA
>JBNMOX010000248.1:0-3672 GCA_051275835.1 Patiriisocius sp. | reverse complement strand
TAGATAAATAGGATTTTTGAGATACTTTTGTATCTGCACCAATTATAATTTTAGAACATCGTAACACTCTACTTCTAAAGACAAACAAGCAGATTTATCCATTTTTTAAATGCCAAGACATTTTAATTTTTAGGGATATACACATCATTGTTGTTGGATGCAATTTCTCACCAAAAAGATAAAATAACAACGGTCTCCAGACACTTCCAAGGCTCCTAAAAAAGCGCTTGCCAAAAATTGCTCATGATATCCTCCGTTGTAACCAACGTATTTGGTTTTTTGTTGACAATTCATTTTTATATTCAGATAAATCAACTTTTGTTATAAGATGTCTACAAATTTTGGTTTATTTTTTTTAGTCAATAGCCATTCATATAATTCAAACATCTGCTGTGCTACAGCTACCATACTGTATTTATCTTCAATTAATTTTCTACCATTATCACCCATTTCTGTTAACTCCTCTTGAGATTTTGATAGCATCATTTGTAAAGCCGCTTTTAAAGGATCTTTTCCTATTTCAATCCATTTCCCACAATGATAGGCATTCAACTCCTTCCATGGAGTTCCCTTTGTTGTGATTACCGGCACTTTTGACGCCAAGGCTTCTGCTACAACAATTCCAAAATTTTCACTATAAGTGGGTAATACAAATAAACTGGCACTTTGATACTTTTGTAGCTTTGCATCGCCAAAAACAGGTTCTGAAATAGTTATCGTGTTCTCTAATTTTAAGGAGTTAATTAAAGTGTTTAAGCTTTTTATATACTGTTTATCTCCATTACCAACAATTTCAACTTCCCAATCTTTGGTGACTACAGGATCTAACTCTTGCCAAGCCCTAACCAATAATTCAATACCTTTTTTAGCATGAATTCTAGATAAGAACAACACTTTTCGTTTTGTTGCTATTTGTTTTTCGTAATGAGGAAACTCCTTCAAATTAATCCCATTCGGAATAATGGCTATGGGATTTTCATATCCCAGGGCTCTAATGTTATCCAATTCAGATGGTGCCGTAGCATGAATACAAGATGCTAATCTTAAGTCTTTTTGCTGGTATAGTTTTAGCGCTATTTCCTTTTTAAGTTTGCTTTGGGTTAAAGACCAAGGTTCTAGCATGCCATGAGGTGAAATGATATAAGGTCTATTTTTCTTCCTTGCATATGAAGCCATTGAATGTATGGGAAAATCCCATAAACCGTTTCCATGAAACACCTCTGTGTCGATTGCATCAAATACGTTCTTAAAATTCTTAGTATAGGCACTAAAGCTTTTTTTCTCCAAAGGAATATTTTTAATACTAATTTTTTGACTTACATCTAAAGCGTCTTCTGCGTAATAACACACTAAGGTATTAGCAACCGCTTCTGCTAAAGCATTTAATAAATCTTTTAAGAATGTAGATGTACCTCCGCTTTTTCGGCTTATGCTGGTGATAACATGAGTAATTTTCATGACTGTATTTTTTTAACTACCTCAATATTGGTGGCATTAATGGGATACTAATTTTCTGACAAATGCACATCAACTTTTGGCAAACTATGACTTTACTTTGGGTATTTGTGTATCTTCTTTTATTTAAAAAAAAAGCTAATTTTTCAATTTTATTAAAGATGTATTCATCATTTGTACTTAACTTCTAAATAGATTCTCGGTGTCTAATTGAAATTTTTTCCATGGTGGCTGCGTTTCATCTCCATCATTTTTACGGTACAAATTTATAATAACGATCAAATACTTCGCCACGCGTTAGCGTATAAGACACTTGCTATATTTGAGAATATATTCTATATCGATTTGATTTTTTTATCTATCGATGATTCTAGTCGTTTTGTGAGGGTTTTGTGTTTATGGCTATAAAAACATTGAATTAAGTTTCCGATGTCAATGACCCCTCGTTTTGCAACAAATAATACCCCCAATGCACATAGCACAAGAGTAAAATGATAGGCCAGGTGATGTTACCTAGCAGATATGCTTCAGCTAAAGCGCCTATAAGTAAAGATAGTAGACCTGAAATCACTAAATAATAAAAATGCTTATTTCTGGAAGAACTGGCACCTCTCCATAACGAAAAAATTAGTTTCATTATGCCCTTAATCATAAAAAATAAGGGCAATAAACCCAAAAGGCCTAAAGATGCCGCTACTCCCATATAAGAATTTTCTGCAAAGCCGACTCTATCACCCCGAGGGTTGGCTCCAAACAGTATATTTTCTCTAAATTGCCTCATTTGTATCCTAATAACATCCTCTCGAGTGTTTTCTGTACTCCCATATCTTTCTAGAACAGTTTCATCCATAACCCCAGCTGGATTGTAGTCAGTAATAGAAACGAAAACAAAAACTACAATTGAACCCATAACAATCCATTTTATGCCAGTTCCCCTATATCCTGACAAAAATATCATGATGGTAACAAAAGCCATTATCATCCCGGTTCTAGAACCGGTAAGAACTAAATAGTAAATTGTCCATAAAAGTCCAATTACTAATATCGCTTTTTTCCATCGTTTATTAGTATCTATAATAAAAACTAAGAAAAGAGGAATTCCGGAAGTTAAAAGCACTGCCGCATGTTGCGGATTCTCTGTCATTCCCATAAAGCGACTTTGAACAAAACTCATTGCAATAGGATCAAATAGTGACTGATATGAGGCCATTGCATTGAAAATAACAATAGCTAGCAAAAAAGAAAAAACAGAGCGCTTAAAATACTTTTCACCAATTATCCAGAACACAAATCCCCTATGAAAAATTAAATATACCAGTGAGAATATTGCAAACGTAAGGCAAGCCGTTATTATATCTCCGTAAACTAAATTTTTAAAAAAAACTAAAATTTGAATAAATAAAAGCCCGTTTTTTATAGCGAAAACATCATCAACCTTATGAGACTTCTGCACTATTGTTTTTTTGAAAATATAAAAACTGATAAGCCCTAATATTGCAACCGTAACTATCCTGCCATATTGCCTGAGTGACTGTAATGGAAAAACTAAGTCAGGAGATTCTGTTCCATATGCGTCTTTATATTCACCAAAGGATGCAAACAAGGCCATGGTTGCTAAAAAATACAATATATTGGAATCATTTTTAAAAAGCGTCCGTAAAATGATGCCCAATCCTAAAATAAGTAAAAATCCTGCTGGTCCTAAAATCAAATCAAATAGGTCAAAATCTCCTATCATAAATCCAAAGTTTCTATCATGAAGTTGAATTTCTTAGCCCACATATTTGAATCATAAGGTGCCGCTTGGGAAAGGGATCTTTTACCCATTTCCGGTAAGTCTTTGTGATGTTTGTGCATCCATAACATTGCATCCTTTAACTCTCCCACAATTCCTTCTTTTATGACTAGACCGTTATAAAACATTTTCACCACCTCAACCTGGCTGCCACTAGCATGAGTTACGATAACAGGAAGACCGGCTGCACAAGCCTCTACTACAATTAATGGCCAGGGATCAAATGTACTTGTCAATACCAAACATCCTGCGTTCTCCCATTTTTTCATCATATCTGCCGGCTGCACAAATCCATGATTTGTAATACCTTCCACTTCTAGAAGTCCTTCTAAAGCCCCCTGACCACAGGCATCTAATGTCCATGGATTTGAAATCTCATCTCTATAATTTTGATACCCCTTAACCAGTACATCTAGTCCCTT
>JBNMOX010000247.1:0-3675 GCA_051275835.1 Patiriisocius sp. | reverse complement strand
AATACAATAACTTTATCACCTTTAAGGTGCTTAATGATTTTTGCTCCTACTTGAGCTCCATCGATAGCCGGGGCGCCAACAGTAACTTTATCACCTTCACTTAGCATTAACACAGTATCAAAAGAAACATTTTCTCCTGCTGCTGCTGCTAAACGATGTACAAAGACTTTTTGATCTTTTGCAACTTTAAATTGCTGCCCTGCTATTTCTACAATTGCGAACATAGCTGTAACGTTTATTTATTAAATTAGTTTTTTGTTTTCCTTCGAAAATTTTAAGTTCATTTCACATTGTGAACCAAACAGAATTCGCCTAAGGGGCTGCAAATATAAATGTATTTAACGAAATCACAAACCCTTTATTAATAATATTAATGAACTACTATTGAAAGGTAGCTTTAGAATAGAAAATACTATTCAAACATTGAAATTCATGAAATTATGGTAGCTTCGTTAAAAGAAAACGAATAAATCATGAAATATCTATCAATACTTTATTTCCTGCTTCATGCCTCTATTTGTCATTCACAATTCTCGGGTTTAAAGCCTATCACAAATACCGCAGATGGGGTGCGCTGGATTGACGCCGCAGATATAGATGGAGACGGGTTTAATGATATCATTGCTGCCAATAGATTTGGTAGCAATATCTCATGGTACAAAAATGTCGATGCAGGCAACTCATTTGTTTCAAATGAAATTTCTTTTTTAAACCAAACCAGCATGGTTACAGATGGGGACTTAGATGGGGATATAGACCTTATAGCCTCTACCATTCCAGACCAACGCATTGTTTGGTTTGAAAACCTTGACGGATTGGGTGATTTCAGTCCTCAAAAAATAATTTCTTCTACCGCGCTTAATGCCTTCTTTTTATTGATTGAAGATATTGATGCAGATGGAGATCTTGATGTCATGTCTGGCGGGGATGCATCAAGAATAGAATGGTTTGAAAACACAGATGGATTAGGGAATTTTGGGAATGCAATACTAATAGATAGTAGCGTCCCTGTTTCTAGGTCACTAGCCATGGAAGACCTAGACAATGACGGCGATTTAGATTTAGTAAGCACATCTTCTGGAGCTATTAACGTATGGTGGTTTGAGAATATAGATGGGCTTGGAAACTTTGCAACTAAACAAGAAGTAGGCGGTCTTGGTCTTACAGCTATCCACACTTTATTAGCCGATTTTGACAATGACGGATTTATTGACGTTTTAGCTGTTTATGTTGCCTTAGACAGGGTTGTATGGTACAAAAATATAGATGGTACAGGAAATTTTTCTTCAGAAATTAATATATCACTCTCTGACAAAGCTAGTGGTGTTAGTGCCGTTGATATAGACAATGATGGTGATATTGATGTTTTAACATCATCACCACTAAATCCTTTTTTAAAGTGGTATGAAAATGTGGGTGGTTTGGGTACATTTAGCACACCTATGATAATAGAAAGCGAATTTGTTGGATCGAAATGCTTAGCTTTAGACATAGACAACGATGGTGATATTGATGCTATAAGAGCATCGCAAAACGACGACACGATCGTATGGTATGAAAACCAACTTATTTTAAGCACAGGAGAGGCTCAATTAAACACTATAAAAGTGCACCCCAATCCTGCAGACACGGCTCTGTATGTTACTGGAAGAAAGATGAACGAGATTAGCTCTATGCGGTTTACTACCCTACTGGGAGTAACCCTATGGGAGTCTAAAGTATTTAAAAATACCATTAACAGCTCTTCATGGAGTACTGGTAGTTATTTTTTAGAAATAAAAAATGTAAGCGGTCAAAAGCGAGTGATACAGGTTGTTAAAAAATGAGCGTTTTTGTAATAAAACTTAATTTTTAAAATTTCCAAATAAAAGGATATACTACTTCCTATTGGTCATTAACACACCTAGCAATATAAAGGCTGAAGCTCCTACTTGAAAGAGGTTGAAACGCTCTCCATCAAGCAAACCCCATAATAAAGCCACAACAGGAATGGTATAGGTCACAGAGGTTGCAAATACTGGCGTGCTCATTTGCACAAGTTTATTGAACATTACTTTGGCAACACCGGTTCCAACCACAGATAAAAGAACCAAATAGCCCAAAGAAATATGCAAGTCGGTATTGCCCACAAAATCTAGTTGGAAGAACCCAGAAAAGAACAACACGACCAAAGCAGGTATTACCAGCACGATAAAATTACCTACCGCAATAGCCATAGCAGGTATTTCCTGAAGATACCTTTTAATAATATTTACATTTAAGGCATAACACACGGAGGCAGCTAACACCAAAGTACTATACCAATAATTCTGATTCGGATTTACATCTGCGCCACTCCAGATTAATAACAAACTACCAACGAGCCCAACAAAAACACCAAGCAATTGATTTTTAGTAAACACAATCTTAAACAACACAGCCCCCAAGATCAAGGTAACAATAGGGGTGGTGGAATTTAAAATTGAGGCAACGGCACTATCAATTTCAGTTTCTGCGAAGGCAAATAAAAAGGCGGGAATAAACGTACCAAGGAAGGCAGAAATGGCGATCCATTTCCATTCGTTTTTTTTAATTTTTTTTAAATAAGAAAAACCGATGAGCAACAAAAAGATTGCAGCAAAAAGGGTCCGTAAGGCACCCAATTGCAGTGGCGTAAGACCCACTAAGGCCTTTTTAATTAATATAAAAGAACTCCCCCAAACGATGGAGAGAATAATTAAATATAACCACTTTTTGTCTATGCTTTTCATATAGCATGCAAAGGTGACATTAAAATATGAATTGGTGATTATAGATACTAAAAAAGACCGCCTTTGGCTTTTAGAGAATAGACCGTTACGCTGATAGACAAAAACAAAATACAGCCTATAAAATTTCCGAAGATGGTTAAAGTCCTACTACTCCCATTCTAGGGTTTCCATAAGATGCATGATATCTTCACGCAAGTACATAACGGCTGGATAAATGGAATCGAAATTTGGTTTGGCATCAAAATACAGAGACCCTGTTACAAAGCGTTGCACGCTATCTGTTAGGTAAAAATGAGCCTGCGATGCTGCATCTCCATTAATACTATAGAAAACACCATAGGTAGTATGACCTGGGTTTACAAATAATTTTTCGGGAATCCCATTGGCTTTTCTATCGTGGTTATATGCCAGCTTTTGGGCATCATATAATAAGGAGTCTAAATTATTATTTCGTACTTTTTGATAGGTAATATATACCGCCGCATTCATATTTGGATACGCTATTTTGGCACCGCAGTTTCCTACTTTTAACAAAATTGCTTGTTGGTTGATATCAAAATTATAATTGCAATTGGCTTTTGTTTTTTGATAGACAGGTACCGGATAATCTAGGCGTAATTTTGCATTGGGCTTGATAAGCACATCATCATTACATGCAATAAGAAGTATACAACTTAAAAGATAAATACAAATTTTCATGAGGGATTTTGAAGTATCGATAACTTTATTTGTTTGATGCGCTTGTTTTCAAAGGCTTCAATAGTAAACGTATAGTTATGGTATGTTATTTTTTCATTCTTTTTTGGAAAGCCTTTAGATATCTCTAATAAAAATCCAGCCAAGGTTTCTGCTTCGCCTTTATGGTCTTCAAAAATTGCAACTTCCTCCATTGCTATTACTTTATAAAAATCCTTTAAGGCTGTTT
>JBNMOX010000246.1:0-3680 GCA_051275835.1 Patiriisocius sp. | reverse complement strand
AATGTACTTGGGATTATGTGGGCACTTTTAGGTTGAACAGCGATAAAATGTGGGAGCAAATAGATGGTAATACAAAAGAGCGAGAAAAGCATTAAATAACAAAGATAGCCTTGGTGCTATATTAAGACTATCTTTTAAACGCATACCTAAAAGAATCAATCAGAAGACGCATTAGTCTCTATTCACAATTATTTGCTTAGAAACAATAACATCTTCTGCACTTATTTTTATTATATAAATGCCTTCATATAAAGATTGTGTGTCAAAAAATGCGATGGTTCCTCCTGCATTGATCTGTGTGGTTTGTATCAGCTTTCCATTTGCATTAAATAACTGTATTGTAACTTCTTTTGTTACAAGTGTGTTTAATTGTATTGCAACCAAATCTGTTGATGGGTTTGGATAGACAGAAACCATAGTGTTTGATATATTAAAATCTGTGCTTGCTAAAGGGGCTTCAAATACTGTTGTAGGTTCTGTAATAGACGTAACTCTCCCACCATTAACATTTCCGTAGAATGTAGGTCCAATGGCGTATGGATAGGCCGAGTTATAATCTGCATCAACAGTTGTGTAATATGTATAGGTTCCAGCAGGGTATTCTGGCGTTATTGAAAACCTACCATTATGATTATCAAGATATTGATCCTCTCCCGCATGGGCAACCCATTCATAATCTTCCCGAAAGGTTCCCAAAGGGTATGTGTTGTTAATAGGTGCGCCATTACTTACTGCGGTACCGTCAGCATGAGTATTTCTTATCGTGATAGTACGTAGTTGGTACCCAGTTAGTATTCTAGTTAAGCCCCCTGATCCATCTGAATTTGTAAATCCAATAGCTCCATAAATAGGAAAACCGTCGTTTGCAAAACCTAATAAAGGCGAATGCTCTGTCTCGTCAATTACATACAATCCATCTGCGTCATATAAATTACAGATTTCTGAGATCACTACCAAATCAAGATCAAATGCTGATGGGTTTTGATGATGATGATAATTTCCCATGGCAGGATGGCCTTTGGCACAATCAAAACCGCCTAATTCGTATACAACAGCGTCTCTGTTCCAATCTTGAACAGCCATAGGTCCGCCAGGACAAGGTGGGTTTCCTGGACCACCGCAAAAAGAGTTGGTGTCAGGGTTCCATGCAGTTCCGTCGCGATAATCAAAAAGAGAAACTCCGTTAATAAAGGTGCCAATGTTTCCTGGATTGGTTTCAGTTTTAGTCCCCGTATTTTCTGAAGGTGCTAATGCAAACCTGTAAATAGCATCTTGGCTTTCTGCGTTGCTTGGGTTTCCATCATTAAATGGTCCTGTTGGGTACGAGGGTACTCCATTAGTGCTTACATATACCCAGTCATCACTGTATTCTACTACTTGGCAATTTACAACTATGTTATTTGGGATAGCGGTGCTATTTCCATCCATGTAATAGCTTCCAGTTTCTGTTGTATTTTGCAGCCAGTTTGTTACTGCTGGACTTTGTGTAAATGCTATTGAAGTAATTAAAAGTGCTATAAGTGTAAAAATATTTTTCATTTGTATAGTTTTTTTATTAGACGATGGTTCCTCTGTTTTCCCTCGGATTTTTTTTTAGTATATTCAATCTTCAATAAAAAATGCTCTATTGATTTTAAATTTTTCATTTGTTACAAAGCTTTCATCGTCAAGTGTTAGTAAGAATGTGATTAGATCTATTTGTTCGTTTTTTGTAAGCTTTATGCCACCCTTTATTGTTTCTGCTACTGCTTGATTCTCTTTTATTCCATTTACGTAATGGTTGATTACTTGGCCTAATTTTTTAAATCTACCATCATGCATATACGGATAGGTATAGGTCAGGTTTCGTAAAGATGGAATCTTGAATTGTAAACTGTCTTTAGAGATATTGGTCACCTTGTATCTTCCCCAATCATTCAATGTGGTGTCCACTGGCAATCCATTATTTGCAAATTCGAAATTTGAAAATAGGGGTTCTTTATGACAGGAAGCACAATTGGCCTTGAATAGCGAATAGCCATTTAATTCTTGCGCGGTAAATGTTTCATTGCCTTGATTAACCCGATCATATTTTGCATTTGCCGAAATTAACGTCAATTGAAACTGGGACAATAGTTTTAATAATCGTTCGCCTGTTATGTTACCATCTTGATACACAGCTTTAAATAGCGCGGGATATTTTGGGTGTTCTTTTAATTTGGAGAGTACGGTGTTTAGGTCACTTCCCATTTCAGCCTTATGGCTAATGGGAGCAAGGGCTTGTGCATCTAAGTTATCGATAGCCCCATCCCACATAAAATTATATTGCCATGCAAGATTAAAAAGTGGCGGGGCATTTCTTGCACCAATTCTATCTTCAATACCGTGGCTTAAATCGTGATCTGTATGTGCAAAACCCGCATAGGATGAATGGCATGAAGCACATGAAATTGAATTGTCTGCAGATAAAATAGGGTCGTAAAATAAGTTACGGCCTAGTTCAATTTGTTTTTTAGATATTGGATTATTCTCAAAAGAATAGCTAGGTTTGGGGAAGTATGAAGGGGTTTCTAGCTGAGATTTTAGCACACTACAATACGAAGTAGTAAGTAGTATAATACATCCCAAAATTATAGTGTTATTCTTCATGAATTAAAAATAATACGGGCAGTGTTTTAGAAATAGCTACGGCAGACTCGTTTGGGCTCATTACCTGACTTTGTTCTGAAATATTAGTGGCTTCAAAAAATGCGGCGAGATTGATGTCAATATTTAAATTTTCAGAATTAGTGCATACTAAGGAAACTTTTCTGGAGGTTTGAAAAGGTTCTTTATATCCACCAATATGAAACTGAAAGTTATTTTTTCTAGTAGTACAAAGTGAAGAAGTGCCTTCTAGTTTGAAGTTAATAAACCCACTTTGCCAAGTCCAATACATACCATTTATTGGGTCTAAAACCCCACCCTGGATCCCCTTTTTTTGTGTTTCAGCATCAAGACCAATAGTAAACGAAACAGTGTCAAAGCCGTTTCTTTTTATCTTGTATGGGGTCTTATAGTGTAGGTTGTTTTGCGCATCTAGTACGTGGTACTTTTCTAGTGTTTCTCCAGTTTTTTTACCGTCTTTTAAAAATGTAATGTCTGAGATGTAAAGTTTTATTTGTTGTATGCTAAGGGAATCTTTTTCTGAAATCTTATAGAAGGTATCCAATGCTAGAGGAGTTTTATGATAGACAAAATTAAATATTAATTCTGTACTTCTTTTTTGAGCAATAGCGTGTGTATACAATATAGAAAACAGGGATAAAAACAAAGAAAAAGCAATTTTCATTATCTGGGTATTTTAGGATCTCTAGCTTTTTGAGGTTTAAATATTTTTACCAAATCTTTTGCTAATGCAGTAAAAGCAGGAACTTGTTTTGGAGTACATATTTTCTTAATTTTTTGAAAATGGTGAAAATGTAATAATTCGATCTCCTTCTGGATAGTACCAATACTATTTAACAAAGAATCTTGATCTATTTGCTGAGTTTCGGTGGCTGTCAATAAGGAATATAAGGTTTTTTTTCTTTCTCTTATTTGAGCATCTTTATCTTGTACTTGGTCACGATGTGTGACAATGAGTTCTTCATAATTGGCAATTTGAGATGCGTCAAATTGAAGTTTTTCTATAATTATATTTTTCGGACCTTCATGTTTTT
>JBNMOX010000245.1:0-3682 GCA_051275835.1 Patiriisocius sp. | reverse complement strand
ATTAAAAATACGCCCAACAGATTGACTAAATTGATTTCGGAAAAAGACAATGGAATTTATGACGCAATGAATAAAGGCCTAAAATTAGGGGATGGAGAAATTTTGGGAATTTTAAACTCCGATGATTTTTATAATTCTCCTGATGTTTTAAGTAAAGTAGTAAAAGCATTTGAAGACCCAAATATAGATTGTGTGTATGGTGATATGCTCTATGTAGACCAAGACAACACGAATAAGGTTGTTCGCACATGGATAACTGGAAACTATTCTAAAAACGGATTTAGAAAAGGATGGCACCCTGCTCACCCTAGCTTTTTTGTACGAAAAAGTGTTTATGAAAAATATGGGTATTTTAACCTTAAATTTGGATTGGCAGCAGACTTTGAATTGATGCTTCGCTTAATGGAAAAACATAAAATCAAAGGAGCTTATCTGCCTTTTCCAATGGTAAGAATGAGATTGGGAGGAGCAACCAACAAAAGTTTAAAGAATATTTTACAAGGAAATCAGGAATGTATTGCAGCTTTTAAAAACAATGACTTAAAGGCTCCAGTCTTTTATCCTCTAATTAGGTTATTACCTAAACTAAAACAGTATTTTTAGTTAAAGATTATTATTAGACATTAAAAGGGAAATGCTATTTTTCTAAAGTTAACCATAAGAAAATAGCAAACAAATTTTGACAAAAACACCAACTAAACAATAAGTAAAATGACAATTTTAGGGTTAAATACGCACCACGCAGATTCTTCTGCAGCCATATTTATAGATGGTAAATTAATTGCAGCTACTGAGGAAGAACGTTTTACCAGAATTAAGCATTGGGCAGGTTTTCCTAAGGAAGCTATTGCGTTTTGTTTAAAAGAAGCTAATGTAACATTAGAAGATGTTGATCATATCACAATTGGGAGAGACCCTAAAGCAAAAGTAGAGCGCAAAGCATTATATGCTATTTCCCACCTTAAGACAGGTACGTCTCTTTTGAAAAACAGATGGGAGAATAGAAAAGATATCGCATCCATACCAAATCAATTTAAACAGGCTTTTGGAATTTCAACTGAGCTCATAGAGCAAAAGTTAGTTAAAGTGGAGCATCATAGAGCGCATTTGGCTTCCGCATTTTTTGCAAGTCCATATGAAGAATCGGCCATTATTTCTATAGATGGGTCTGGAGATTTTACGACTACCATGATTGCCTATGGTAAGGGTAATAAAATTGAAGTTTTAGATTCCATAGATTATCCAGTATCACTCGGTTTTGTTTACACAGCGTTTACTCATTTTCTCGGATTCCCTCACTATGGGGACGAGTATAAAGTAATGGGGCTTGCTCCTTATGGTAACCCAATGCATGTAGATAAAGTAAGAGAATTATTCGTTTTAAAAGAGAACGGTTTATGGACATGGAAGAAAGGCTATTTTGGAGAGATAAAAGCACTTTATAAAAACAATCAACCCATTGTTCCTTCTTTTTTTACAGAGAAATTTGCAGAACTATTTGGAACCCCTAGAAAGCAATCTGATGAACTGACACAGTTTCATAAAGATTTAGCAAAATCAATACAGGTAGTAACTGAAGAAGTTATTTTTCATATGGCAAATCATCTTCAAAAAAGAACAGATAGTAAAAACCTATGTATTGCAGGAGGTGTAGCGCAAAATTCTGTTGCAAATGGCAAAATTATTGCGAACACTACTTTTGATAATTTGTACATTCCATCAGCAGGGCATGATGCCGGCATTTCCATGGGTTCCGCCCTATTTCATTATCATGACAACCTAAAAAACCAGAGAAGTGCGGAAATAAAATCTGCTTCAACTGGATCTCAATTTACTAATGAAGAAATAGAGGAATTTCTTAAATCGAAAGATGTTTCCTATAAAAAAATGGAGGATGAAGCGCTTTTTGATTATATATCAGACAAGTTAATCGTACCATGTGTAGTAGGCTGGTTTCAAGGTAGAGCAGAATTTGGACCTAGAGCACTTGGTAACCGTTCTATAATTGCCGATCCAAGGAACGAAAAGGCGAAAGAGCTTTTAAACCTAAAAATTAAAAGGAGAGAGAGTTTTAGACCATTTGCTCCATCTATCTTAAAAGAATATGTAGGAACTTATTTTGAGTATGATCAAAATGTACCCTTTATGGAAAAAGTATTTCCTATAAAAAAGGAAAAACAAAGCGAAATCCCAGCGGTTACCCATGTAGATGGTACAGGAAGACTACAAAGTGTCGATAAAGAAGTTTCTCCTAGATACTACGGTCTTATTGAAGCTTTTAGAAAAAAAACAAATGTACCTATATTGTTAAACACGTCCTTTAATGAAAATGAGCCTATAGTAAATACCCCACAGGAAGCCTATGCATGTTTTGATAGAACAGCTATGGATGTTCTTGTAATGGAAAACATCGTAGTAGAACGTTAATATATCACCCCAATAGTAAATGCAATTAAGGGCTGAAAATGACAAGTTGCTTACCATTGTGTTGAAAAATATACGCTGATTACTAGAGTAATCTCATCGTTTTGTGTGAAAATTTATCAGTTTTTTAAAAATCTAAATGATAAACGTGTTTTTTTTAAAATATATAATCCAAAAAATGGTATCCAACGTATATTTGCTAGGCCCACAACGCATGTAACATGATAATGAAGTATTTTAAGACTAATGTATTATTAAACATTTTAATACTGGTCTTTTCCCCCATACTGGCATTAGCACAGGTTTCTTATGAAGAAGCCTTTCCTAATATTAGTTTTAATGTACCGGTAGAAATTCAAAACGCTACAGACGGCTCAAACCGTATGTTCGTTGTAGAACAGTCTGGTACTATTAAGGTTTTTCCAAATAATGGAGAAGTAACAGGCAGTCAAGTAAGTACTTTTCTTGATGTGTCCCAAAAGGTATCTTATAGTTCTGGTCAAGAGATTGGCTTACTGGGCTTAGCTTTTCACCCACAATTTGTTTCTAATAGGTACGTGTTTATCTACTACATAGACAGACCGAGTAATTATAGAATAAACATTGTTCGTTATCAGGTTAGCGCATCGAACTCCAATTTGATTGACCCAAGCACAGCCACCGTTATTGCTCAATACATCAAAAACCAAGGCGAATCTAACCATAATGGCGGAAAAATAGCATTTGGACCGGACGGATTTCTTTACATTTCTGTCGGAGACGGCGGCGGTGGTGGCGACCCGCAAGGAAATGGACAAAATTTAAATACTGTATTTGGGAGTATACTTCGTTTAGATATTGATATAAACGGGGACAACCCAGTTGAAAGCAATCCGGATTTACCAAACGGAAATTATGAAATACCTTCCACTAATCCTAGGGTTGGGCAAAACGGTCTAGACGAAATTTACGCTTGGGGTATTCGGAATACTTGGAAATTTTCCTTTGACGCTACCGGCAGGCTATGGGGAGCAGATGTAGGTCAAAATGCCTTTGAAGAAATTAATATCATAACCAATGGCGGAAATTTTGGTTGGAACAGATTTGAAGGAAATTCCGATTATTTTACCAGCACGGCGTTGGTGACAAACCCAGACACTAAACCTATCTTTGCCTACGACCATAGTGCTGGGGATAAATCTATTACGGGCGGATATATGTACCGCGGAAGCCTAACTTCTGCCTCTTTACAGAACAAATATATCTACGGTGACTTTAC
>JBNMOX010000244.1:0-3682 GCA_051275835.1 Patiriisocius sp. | reverse complement strand
GTTTGATTTAGAATTTCATATTCAGTATTGTTATCCAGAATATAGAATTACCTAATGGATATTCATGCTAGTTAAAATTTAGAAATAAAAAAACCACCGTCATGCGGTGGTTTTTTTATTCATCACTCAAGATATTATTCTCCAAATGCTGCAGCAACAGAAGCCGACAACCTTTTGTAGGTTCCGTTTTCTAGGCGTTCTCTAATACCAGAGAAAGCTTCTAGTGTTATTTCTATATCTTCCATCGTATGTGTTGCTGTAGGAATCATACGTAGTAAAATTAATCCTTTAGGAATCACAGGATAAACTACAATAGATGTAAAGACACCATAATTTTCACGTAAATCTTTTACCAAAGCCATTGCTTCTGGCACAGATCCTTTTAAGTAAACTGGCGTCACACAGCTTTGTGTGGTACCCAAATCAAATCCACGCTTGCGTAAACCACCTTGTAAAGCACGTACATTTTCCCAAAGAACATCTTTGTACTTTGTGCTAGAACGTATCATATCTAAGCGCTTAAGAGCTCCTACAACCAATTGCATTTGCAACGATTTTGCAAACATTTGAGATCTAAGGTTATATTTCAAGTAATTCATGATTTCCTCATCACCTGCAATAAAAGCTCCGGTACTTGCCATAGATTTTGCAAAGGTTGCAAAATACACGTCAATATCATCTTGTACCCCTTGTTCTTCACCTGCTCCAGCTCCTGTTTTACCAAGGGTACCAAAACCGTGAGCATCATCTACAAATAATCTAAAATTATATTTTTTCTTAAGAGCAACTATCTCTTTAAGTCTTCCTTGTTCTCCACGCATTCCAAAAACACCTTCAGAAATTAATAAAATCCCTCCGCCTGTTTTTTCTGCCATTCTGGTAGCACGCTTCAGGTTTTTCTCGATACTTTCCATATCGTTATGCCTGTAAGTAAAGCGCTGCCCCATGTGTAAACGCACACCATCTATAATACAAGCATGGGCATCTACATCATAGACAATTACATCATCTTTTGACACTAATGCATCAATTGTAGACACCATACCTTGGTAACCAAAATTTAACAAATAAGAAGCTTCTTTATTTACAAAGGCTGCCAATTCGTTTTGTAATTGCTCATGCAAATCTGTGTGACCACTCATCATTCTAGCTCCCATAGGATATGCAGAACCGTAAGCAGCAGCTGCTTCTGCATCTACTTTACGAACTTCGGGGTTGTTTGCCAAGCCAAGGTAATCGTTGACACTCCAAGTAATCACTTCTTTACCGTTAAATTTCATACGGTTAGAAATAGGACCTTCCAATTTTGGAAATACAAAATACCCCTCTGCTACTTCTGCCCACTTTCCTAGGGGCCCTTTGTCTCTGTAAATCTTATCAAATAAATCTTTCATCAATATACGTTGGTTTCAAAATACCCTGCAAAATTAGGCATTTTAATTCTTTTTGCATAACAAATAAATCATTCTAGGATATAATTTTGTGAACAAGACATCAACAAATAGTATCATATAATTGCTTTAAAAAGGGAGATCACTGTAATATGTCAGAAATAAGTTTCTATAAAACAAAAATTTCCGAGGAGAATAAACCCTTCGGAAATTTTAAAATATAATATATAGCCTGCTTATTTCACGTAAGAAATAGCATTACTTTCTTCATTAATAGTATCGAAAAAGCCTTGTTGCTTCATCCAATCATCGCTATACACTTTACTCATGTAACGAGAACCATGATCTGGAAAGACTACTACAATATTGCTATTGGCATCAAAAACACCTTCTTCATCCAATTGCTTAATACCTTGCATCGCAGCACCACTAGTATATCCAACCAAAAGACCTTCCTTTATAGCCAACTCACGAGCGGTATGTGCACTACGCTCATCGGTTACTTTCACAAAACGGTCAATGGTATCAAAGTCTGTTGCCGTTGGTATTAAATTTTTACCTAAGCCTTCAATACGATAAGGATAAATTTCATCACGATCAAACTCTCTTGTTTCATGGTATTTTTGCAATACCGAACCAAAAGCGTCAATCCCAATAATTTGAACATCTGGGTTCTGCTCTTTCAAATAACGTCCAATTCCAGAAATAGTTCCACCAGTTCCACTACAGGCAACTAAGTGTGTAATTTGACCATTTGTTTGCTCCCAGATTTCTTTACCGGTTGTATGATAATGAGCGTCTATATTAAGTGTGTTAAAATACTGGTTAATATATACTGAACCTTTAGTTTCTTGATGTAAACGTTTTGCTACTTCATAATAAGACCTAGGGTCATCTGCACTTACATGCGCTGGACAAACATAAACCTCAGCACCCATGATGCGAAGCATGTCAATTTTATCTTTAGAAGATTTTGAACTTACAGCCAAGATACATTTGTACCCTTTTATAATACTCACCATAGCAATACTAAAACCTGTGTTTCCACTTGTGGTTTCAATAATAGTATCGCCTGGTTTTATGATTCCTTTTTTCTCGGCATCTTCAAGAATATACAATGCTATTCTATCTTTTGAAGAATGTCCTGGGTTAAATGCTTCTACTTTTGCAAAGTAATTACCTTTTAGAGAAGCGGTTATATTGTTAAGTTGGATTAATGGTGTATTACCAATGAGTTCCAATACATTTTTATAAGCTTTAATTTCTTGTTTCATAGAGGAATTTTAATTAAAAACCGTGCTTAAAGCCCAGTTCCTTTTAAAACGAAGCAAAGATACATAATAAATAATTATTGGCTAATCCCTTCTAAATCAAAGATAAACGCATAATCTTTTGCAACTTCTTTTAGTGCCTCAAAACGTCCAGAAGCGCCTCCATGTCCAGCATCCATATTAGTGTCTAAAAATAGTACATTATCATCTGTTTTTAATTCTCTTAAACGCGCTACCCATTTTGCTGGCTCAAAATATTGAACTTGACTATCATGTAAGCCTGTTGTCACAAAAATGTTAGGGTAATACTGTGCTTTTACATTATCATATGGAGAATAAGATTTCATGTAGTCATAATACTTCTTTTCGTTTGGATTGCCCCATTCATCATACTCACCGGTTGTTAATGGAATCGTATCATCTAGCATGGTTGTAACCACATCAACAAAAGGTACTGCCGCAATGACACCGTTATATATTTCTGGTGCTAAATTAACAACAGCTCCCATTAACAATCCACCCGCAGAACCTCCTTGGGCATATAAATGATCCTTTGAAGTATATCCTTCTGCAATGACATATTTTGATGCATCTACAAAATCTGTAAAAGTGTTCATCTTTTTCAATAGCTTACCATCTTCATACCAAGTACGTCCTAAATATTGACCGCCACGAACATGTGCAATCGCAAAAATAAAGCCTCTATCTAATAAGCTTAATCGAGTCGTAGAAAAGTAAGCATCAATAGTAGCTCCATAAGAACCATAAGCATACATAAGAAAAGGATTACTACCATCCATTTTTATTCCTTTTTTATACACCATTGAAATTGGCACTTTGGTTCCATCTTCGGCAGTTGCCCATATACGTTTAGATTCGTAATTATCTTTATTAAATGTTCCACCCAGTACTTCTGTCTCTTTCAGTACTGTTTTCTCTCGTGTCTTCATGTTAAAATCAATTAGAGAAGATGGCGTGGTAAGAGACGAATACCCATATCGCAAAATTTCAGAATCAAAA
>JBNMOX010000243.1:0-3707 GCA_051275835.1 Patiriisocius sp. | reverse complement strand
GAACATATACATCGCTACTTTGCTTTGCTTCATTTTATGTCCTGCATCTACAGCCAATACCATAGTTACCGAAGAGAAAATAAGGATAAAGGTCATAAACGCCACATAGAACATAGGCGCTGGTACCCCGTGTAAAAACGGAAAATGCGTAAATACTTCATCGGCTATAGGCCAAGCATCTACAAACTTAAATCTTGAAAAGCCATAAGCAGCTAAAAATCCAGAAAAAGTCAAGGCATCAGAAACGATAAAAAACCACATCATCATTTTACCATAACTTGCTCTTAAGGGTTGGTTTCCACCTTCCCATGCACCGCCTTCAGACGCTGTTGTTGCAACAGTAGTTTCCATAAATAGAAATCAATTTTTAATTGGGTTCAAAAATACATTATTTTTTTATCTCACGAAATATAAAAACAAAAACAGATAGATCCATAAAATATCAACAAAGTGCCAAAAAGTAGTAGCAAGTTCAATACCAAGGGTTTTTCCGTTCGTGTACTTTAATTTGTAATGATTATAAATTACGACCAACACACAAATAAGGCCAGCAATAATATGGGCTAGGTGCAATAAAACCACCAAATATATAAAGGAAGTAGTAATACTACTTTCACTTCCCGTAAAGAAATATCCGTTTTCTATAATTTGTGAAAATCCAAGAAATTGTAAGTACACAAATACAACCCCCAATACAAAGGTCGTAAGCAACAAGGCCATTCCTGTTCTGTTTTGGGCTTTTTTTACCGCTTTTTTAGCGAAAATAAACGTGAAACTACTCAATATCATCACAACTACACTGATATAAAAAGCTTGTGGAATTTCAAAATCTGTCAACCAATCTGCACGCTCTTTACTAATAATATAAGCACTTGTCAATCCAGCAAAACTCATTCCTAGACTTATCATGCCAAAAAGCAGCATGTTCTTTTTAGCTCTTCCGATTTTTTCTTCTTCTGTACCTTCCGTATAGTCCATTGTCTTTATTCTGAAATTTTAATGGGTGTCTTTATCTAATAAATTTATCGGCTACGTAAATAATTTGCAATAAGGTAATATAACTTACACTTACTAACATAAGTTGTCGTGCTGCCTTATCTGTTTTTTGTTTATACAGCCGTAAACCATAATATATAAACCAAACTCCTAATCCTCCAATCAAAACTGCAGAAATAGGTGTAATATAAAATGCTCCTGTAACACCAAAGGCTGGAATTAAAGAGGCCAATACGGTACAAACACTATACAGTAGAACCTGTACTGCTGTGCCTTTATCTCTTTTTCCTGTGGGCAACATAAAGAAACCTCCTTTTTTGTAATCATCAAATAAGAACCAACCAATGGCCCAAAAATGAGGGAACTGCCAAAAAAACTGTATCATAAACAAGGTTCCTGGTTCGATACCAAAAGTATCGGTAGCAGCAACCCAACCTAACATAAATGGAATGGCTCCTGGAAATGCACCAACAAAAACAGATAGTGGTGTTTTTGTTTTTAGTGGTGTATATAAAAACACATACATAAAGATGGAAATCGCACCGAACATAGCAGTTTGCGGATTGATACTATATAATACAGCTACTCCAATAATGGTTAAAACTACAGCTATAGCAAGTGCCGTATTTACGGTCATTCTACCTGAAGGAATGGGTCTATCTTTGGTCCTATCCATCAATACATCCAAATCGCGCTCCATAACCTGGTTGTAGACGTTACTCGCCCCCACCATACAGTAGCCACCAACACACAAAAACAACAAAGTCATAAAGTCAATTATTGTAGCACCTAATAAATATCCCGCAATAGAAGAGAACACAACACTTACAGACAACCTAAGTTTGGTGATTTCTGTAAAGTTTTTAATCCAAGATGTAGGTACTGCTTGTGTTTGTGTAACTGACAATAGATTTTATTTTAATTATACCGTCTTTTTGAGAGTGCAAAGATACGGCACATCTCTATTTTTAACCAATTTATAACACATTATCTACGCTAAAATTAACTGTAATTAGTAATTTGAAGCCTCTTTAAAAAGACATCCATCATGCGCACTATTATTTTTAGCCTAATCACGCTCTTTTCTTTATCCACTTTCAGCTTTTCCCAAGAAAAAGGAAATATTTTTTCATTGCATAAAATTTCAGAAAATATTTATATGCTCAAAGGCAAAGGCGGTAACATAGGGCTCAATGTAGGACCTAAAAGCACCCTAATGATTGATGACCAGTTTGCGAACCTCACCCCGGGCATTCTAGACCAAATTCAAAGCCTTAGTGAAAACCCCGTGCAATATTTGGTCAACACACACCATCATGGAGATCATACTGGTGGAAATGCAAATATGAGTGGAGCTGGAGCTACTATTGTAGCCCATGACAACGTATATAAAAGATTGACAGATCAGGAAAAAGAAACTGCAATGTTACCCAACATCACCTTTTCAACAGACATTACATTTTATTTTAATAAAGAACCCGTTATGGTGCTTCACGTACATAATGCACATACAGACGGCGATGCTATCGTGTATTTTACACAAAGTAACGTGATACACACGGGAGATGTATTATTTAAAAACAGATACCCTTTTATAGATCTTAACAGTGGCGGAAGCATACAAGGCTATATAAAAGCGCAACAAACTATTCTGGCACTAACAAATGCGGACACCAAAATTATCCCGGGTCATGGAGATTTAGCAACAGCATCTGACCTAAAGAAATCAATCACCATGCTTACTAGTATATATGCCAAAGTGAATAGATATTACAGTGCAGGCAAAACAGAAGCAGAAATACTACAGATTAAAGAAATTACTGCTTCCTATGATGCCCAAGGATATGGGGATGGATTTATCAATACAGAACGTATGTTAAAAACAGTATATGCCGATATTACAAGGGAAGCAAAGTAATATATATATATATACCCTGCCATGAAAACTGAAAAATATCCAGGACACAACTAACTTGAAACCCATACTAAAGACAAAATAAATTAAAAAAACACTAAAACAGAAAACTATGAATATCACTTTAGAATAAGCTGAAAAAATAATTTCAGCGGCAAAAGAAAAAGCTATATCAATAGACACAAAAATGAAGATCGCTGTGGTAGACGCAGGAGCAAATTTAGTAGCATTTAGCCGTATGGATGGTGCTTGGTTAGGCTCTCTTGACATCTCTATTAAAAAAGCGAAAACTGCTCGGTTTTTCGACATGAATACTGGAATCATTGGAGAATTATCTCAACCAGGAGGCCCGCTATACAATATAGAGCATTCAAATGGTGGGCTTATTACGTTTCCAGGTGGCATACCAATTAAAAATGAATCAGGCGAAATCATTGGAGCAATTGGGCTAAGTGGAAGCTCGGTTGAAAACGACCACGCAGTTGCAGAAGCTGGCTCATCAACAATTTAATACTATATGATCAAAATATTGCTGAACTAATTGAAGCCTTTGCTTTTTTTCTTTCTTACTTGCATTTAAATCAAAGGAAAAGTATAAGGCTTCATATTCTTAGTCAAAAAATACGTGATAGTATTAAAAACAGTTAGTTTCAAGTATTTTAGTGAAGAAAAAACATTACTACCAAAAATTATAGTCCCAATTCCTATGAGCATTTAATTTGGTATTGTTTAAGTAATATCATGAACCTTTTACAAAAAGGGAACACATCCAAAATTCTTAGAAATCATTATACCA
>JBNMOX010000242.1:0-3709 GCA_051275835.1 Patiriisocius sp. | reverse complement strand
CATGTGACCCTTGAGGACATAAACATAACCGAACAAGATTTAGTAGAAGTCCCAAAAGGCACAGTAACAGAAGCAGGAATTAGAAAAAATATTAATATTGGTGTTTTGTATACGGCAGCTTGGCTAAGAGGTCATGGTGCTGTAGCGCTTTACAATTTAATGGAAGATGCAGCTACTGCTGAAATTTCGCGAACCCAAGTATGGCAATGGTTAAAAAACGAAGTCATATTAGATGATGGAAGAAAATTCGATATTGACTTGTACAAGGAATTATTTAATGATGAGATAGAAAAAATTATTAAAGAATTTGGTGAAGAATACTTAAAGAATAGCAAGTTTCAATTAGCCATGGATCTTTTTGACAAACTAGTTGTTTCAGAAAAATTTGAAGAGTTTTTAACGCTTCCAGCATATCAATACATATAAAAAAAACAATCCTGCGATTGCGGCAACAATCAACAGGATCTAATTATTAATAAATAACCTATCACAAAATTATGAAAAATTTATCACAAACAAATTATAGTTCTGCATTACAGACTGTAAAAGACCTTAAAGAAAAGTATGGAGAAACCTGGAATGCAATTCGTCCTGAGAGTGTAGTTAGAATGGCTGCTCAAAATCGCTTTAAAACAGGTTTAGATATTGCAAAATACACAGCGGCCATTATGAGAAAAGATATGGCAGAGTACGATGCTGATGCATCTAAATACACACAATCTCTAGGTTGCTGGCATGGTTTTGTGGCACAACAAAAAATGATAGCGGTTAAAAAGCATCATAAAACGACCAGTAAAAAGTACTTGTACCTTTCTGGCTGGATGGTGGCTGCATTGCGTTCAGAATTTGGGCCATTACCAGATCAATCTATGCATGAAAAAACTGCTGTGCCAGCCTTAATAAAAGAAATTTATGCTTTTTTACGTCAAGCGGATGCTATAGAGTTAAATGATTTATTTAAAAGGCTTGAAAATGGAGAAGATGTAAAAGATCAAATTGACAACTTTGAAACTCACATCGTTCCAATTATTGCTGATATTGATGCAGGTTTTGGGAATGAAGAAGCCACCTATTTGCTAACAAAAAAAATGATAGAAGCTGGAGCGTGCGCTATTCAGGTTGAAAATCAAGTTTCTGATGCCAAACAATGTGGACATCAAGATGGCAAAGTCACAGTACCTCATGAAGATTTTATTGCGAAATTAAATGCCATTAGGTATGCTTTTTTAGAATTAGGAGTTGACGACGGAGTTATAGTCGCAAGAACAGATTCTGAAGGTGCTGGTTTAACTCAAAAACTTCCAGTAAGCAAAGAGCCTGGTGATTTAGCTTCTCAGTATTTAGCTTTTGTAGAAGCAGAAGAAATAGCTATTAATGAAGCCAAAGAAGATGATGTGCTTCTGAAAAGAAACGGTAAACTAGTACGACCAGTAAGGTTAGCTAATGGTTTATATAAATTTAAAGATGACTCAAACATTGATAGGGTTGTATTAGATTGTATTACTAGTCTGCAAAACGGAGCAGACCTATTATGGATTGAAACACCCACGCCAAACGTTAAGCAAATTGCTCATATGGTAAATAGAATCAAGGCCGTTATACCTAATGCTAAATTGGTTTACAATAATTCGCCATCTTTTAACTGGACATTAAACTTCCGCAATCAAGTATTTGAAGAAATGCTTGCTGAAGGTGAAAACATGACAGCTTATGATAGAAATAATTTAATGGATGCGCAATATGATGATTCGGAATTATGCTTCCGTGCTGATGAGAAAATTAGAACCTTTCAATTTGATAGTGCAAGAGAAGCTGGGATTTTCCATCACTTAATTACCTTACCAACATATCATACCACAGCACTGCATATGAATGATTTAACAAAAGGTTATTTTGCAGAAGAAGGTATGTTAGCATATGTAAAAGGGGTTCAAAGAGAAGAAATTCGAAAAGGTGTTTCTTGTGTAAAACATCAGCGTATGGCAGGTTCAGATCTGGGTGATGATCATAAAACATTCTTTGCTGGAGATAAAGCCTTAAAAGCTGGAGGCGAGAATAACACCTCAAATCAATTTGTAATCAAAAAAAGTGTAGCAAAGCGAGAACTTGTTCTAGATAAATAATTCTTATTCTGTGTATTGATAAAGGCAAAGCACTAGCGCATTGCCTCTATCAATTCAAGCCTTATATCTAAGAACGCAGAGGTCTTACATCTTAATTCGACACGGCTATTAAATAATAATAACTAAATGAAAGGCAGAAAACTACTTATGATTCCTGGTCCTATAGAATTTGAACCGGAAGTATTACACGCAATGAGCGTCGCTACGAATAGCCATGTATCTCCCGATTTTATAGAAGTTTTTGGAAACAGCCTTGAGCTGATGAGAGAAATATGGAGATCACCAAAAGGACAACCCTTTATCGTTTCAGGCACTGGCACACTGGCGATGGATATGGCTGCTGCCAATCTAATAGAACATGAAGATCGTGTACTGGTAATTTCTTCAGGATATTTTGGCAAACGTTTTAAAGATATACTGGATCGTTACGGTGCAATTACAACTATTTTGGAAGCACCAATTGGCGAGGCTGTCTGCCTTGAGACAATTGAAAAAGAGTTGAAAACGGGAGAATATAAGTTTTTAACTATCACGCATGTAGACACCTCTACGGGAATACTATTAGACCCGAAACCGATAGCTCAATTAGCTAAAAAATATAATACATTAAGCATTCTAGATGGGGTATGTTCAGTGGCAGGTGAAGAGTTATGTCAAGACGAATGGGAACTTGATGTTGTTTTAACAGCCTCTCAAAAGGCGATAGGTGTACCTCCGGGACTCGCGCTCTTAATGGCATCGGAAAAAGCAATGCAAGTTTGGGCAAATAGAAAAACAGCTGTAGGTAATTATTATGCAGATTGGAGCAATTGGCTGCCAATTATGAGAGCCTATGAAGAACGAATGCCTTCGTATTTCGGGACACCCGCAGTTAACTTAATTGTGGCCTTAGAAACTAGCTTAAAAATTATTTGCAATGAAGGCATGGAAAAGCGCGTAAAAAGGCATCAAGTTCTAGCTAAGGCGTTTAGAGCAGGAATAGCTTCGTTAAACTTAGAGTTATTGCCAAAAGAAAACAAAATAGCGGCTAATACTTTATCCGCCGTGTACTATCCTAAAGGTATAGACGGAGCATCATTAAGCGCTAAAATGAGTGATAGCAATGTAATTATTGCTGGAGGCTTACTGCCAACAATAAAAGCCACTTATTTTAGAGTAGGCCATATGGGTGCGGTTTCTCCTAACGATCTTATAGTTGTATTAAGTGCTTTAGAACGTGCTTTATCAGAGTTAGGTCACCCCATAATAACTGGAAAAAGTTTGCAAACTTTTCAAAATGAAATTTTAAAAATTGATTAGTTAAATAACCAATACCCGTGTAACCATACAATTTTGCATATAATTTATCTTACCGAAACAGGTTCAAGATAGACCTTTTTAGACTGCATATAAACGTCCAACCCTCAATTTTTAATAAAAAACAAACCCAATAAAATACTATTAATTGGCGAAAATAATCGGGTACTATCAACCAATCCCGTTTGAGAAGTCAAGGAAAAATTAAAAGACGTCTTTTAAAGTATTTGAACGATTAAAAAGTAGCGTATAAGTTCACAATAACCGCAGATTCTAGTCCATACTGCCAT
>JBNMOX010000241.1:0-3712 GCA_051275835.1 Patiriisocius sp. | reverse complement strand
AACAAGATTAAAGTCATTTTAGTTTTCATATTGTTAAATTAGGTTCAGTCTCCAAAAATAGACTTAATCTTCACTTCTCAAATACTTTAATGAGTTTTTAGTGAGAAAATCATTATAATATGAGTTTCTCAAAAGTCAGTAAAAATCTATACGTGTTTAAAAAATAGTTTTTCATAAAAAAGCCTGTATTAAGAAATTTCTTAATACAGGCTTTAAAATGAGATGATTAAATCTTATTTAACTAATATTTTTGCGTTTAATTTTGACTTAGCATTACCCATATTTACAATATAAGTTCCAGTAGCAAATCTAGACATATCAATTGTTGTATTGTATGTATTACTTCCTCCCTTTTCAACTTGTTGGTAAACGACTCTTTTACCAGTTACATCAAAAATCGCCAAACGTAGAATATCACTAGTGGTCTCAGTCACCAATGAAATAGTAAAATTTGTATTGTCTGAAGATGTCACTGTAAGTTCAGAGGTGCTCTCATCCAACTCATTAATTCCTAATACTATATCAGAGACTTTAAAAGAAGCTATTCTCGTTTTTCTTCCTCCTGCACTTCCTGAATATTCTGAAGTATACCAGAATGTTAAATCATCTACAGGGTCTCTTGTAAGTTGCCCATAATCTCCATAACGAGAGTTCGTAGCTCTATTAGACCCTTCAATAATTAAGGTCTCACCTAGAGTCATTTGCCCTAAATCATCCCCATCTTTTCGACCTGTGAAATATAAACTTGGAAAACTTTCTGATCCTGTCTTAATATATGCCAAAGCCATGTTTCCTTCTTGATCCATACCCATAGCACCCATAAATACACTTTCGTCACCACTAGGATCTGTAAAGGTTCCTTCTTGGAACAAGGTCCAAGGGTTTGTCCCTGTTCTTCTTAACTCCATCCAGCGTAAGCCAGATATTTTTGAACCATTCACTATTTCAACAGCGAAATTTACGACCATAGACTCGTGAGAACCAAAGTCATATCGATGTGTTTGAAAATTAACAACATTTACTAAAGCATCAATTCTTTGTGAAGTATTAGGTTGTTCCAAGTTAGCAAAAGGATCTCCGCCAGTACCGCCAATAAAAGAATCGTAAGAAGCCATTGGAACTTCTGTAGGAGCACTTACTGAAGCACTACTTGGATTACTCCAGTTTACATCAAAACTCCAAACTTTAAGGTGATCTGTACTTACACCACTAAAAGCATTGTCCTGCATCCATACAATTGGCACGGAACCAGATGCAATACCTGCCCCTTCTGAATGTGCTGGTTGTGGTGCATTAAATATAAGTCCACTACGATAGCTGGGCAATTGCAAAGAAACCATTTCTGCACTTGAATCTCCATTAATTAGTTTCTCTCTGTTTAAAGCATACATACGCCCTGTAGGAGAAAAATTACCTGTAATAACAATACTGTTACCATAAATACCAAAGTGAGGATAATCTATCGTACCATTGGGATTAAAAGTAAACACATTATAACTTCCCGTTGGATCATTAGTTTGAGATATTGCAACTACAAAACGACTTGCAGAAGCACTAAACGGGCTTCTAAACTGGGTAATCATCCATCGGTCTGCTTCTCTGTCATACAACACAATAGGATCTCCGGAACCACTTCCTAATGGGTTACTTAAGTTTTTAGGAAATCCTGGGGCCTGATTACCAGACTTATCCCACACAGACCAACCTGTGTTTGTCATTTGTACATAGTGATTAGGACCTACAGCACCTGTAGGATCTGGAGGAGATGCGAAAGATGTAATTCCTGGTATATTGATAATTGGTGGTTCAGCGAGTCTAGTTTGAGGCGCTGTCTGCACTAAAGGATCTATTTGAGTAGGACTCTCACCTATCGAATTTAAAAAATCTGCTTTTGCTTGTCGTTTTTGACTTAAATATCCTCTTGGGTGTTCTTTTGCAGGAACATCAAGTGGATTTGCATAGGGGTAATCTCTCATGGGCTGTGTAACATAAAAGTCTACCACTCCATGAACCGTTGTAGCTGTTTCATCGTTACCAGCTTCTTGGGCATCTAGAGTTACTGATATCATCCCTAGTAAAACCAATGCGAAGTATTTAATCTTTTTCATCTGGTACTATTTAAATTAATATTGAATGAGTAAAAATAGCATGTTTCCATGTATTTTAAGGTAATACAACAAAGTATTTTTCTCACTATTATCTACTCATGGTGATCAGAATTGCAAGTAAAACCGGAGTATTTAGAGAAGATTATTAAAAAAAACCTGTTATATTATTAGTATATTGAGGCATCATTATTGTTTACTATATTTACTTAATCCAAAAAAAACTTAAACATGAATATTAGAAGCCTACTTATTGCCTTATGCGTTTTTGTGACGGCCAACTGTACTTCAAAGAAAACTACCGCTAATGAAACCGTCAAAAATGCTACAAACACAATGAATAAAGCAGAAATGATTTCCAATGGATTTACATTTGGAACCATTGAAGAAAGTATTAAAGAAGGAGATTGCCCTTTTACAATCCGCATGGGAGATGCTAAAGAAAAAACGTACTATGACCCTATTAATCTTGATGACAGTTTCAAAAAAGATGGCATGGAGGTATTTTTTAAATTTGGAGGTTTACGCATGATGAACCGTTGTAATAAAGCGAACCCTATTGAAATTGTAGAAATACAAGCAAAAGAATAACTTCTGAAATGCTAACATTTCAGATTAAACAAAAAAATCCGAAAGGCAAAACCTTTGGGATTTTTTTGTTTTACTATTGGAAGGCTTATATTACTATTGCAACCAATGTTTCATAGACAAACTCTTTGAAACTAAGCCTGTAATTTCTGAAATCGCAATACGCTCCTGCTCCATAGTGTCTCTATGACGTATGGTTACTGTTTTATCCTCAAGAGTTTGATGGTCTACAGTAATACAAAATGGAGTTCCATTTGCATCTTGACGTCTATACCTTTTACCAACGGCATCTTTCTCATCATAAAACACATTATAATCCCATTGTAGCTCTTCAATAATTTCCTTAGCAACCTCTGGAAGTCCATCTCTTTTTATTAATGGAAATACTGCAATTTTAACAGGGGCCAATATGGCAGGCAACTTTAATACGGTTCTTATAGAGCCGTCTTCTAGTGTTTCATCTTCTAATGAATTACTAAAAACCGCCAAAAACATCCTATCCAAACCAATAGAAGTTTCCACTACGTATGGCGTGTAATTTTCTTTCAATTCTGGATCAAAGAATTGTAATTTTTTACCACTATGCTCTTCATGAGCTTTTAAATCAAAGTCTGTACGAGAGTGGATTCCTTCCAGTTCTTTAAAACCAAAGGGGAATTTAAATTCTATATCTGTGGCTGCATTGGCATAATGTGCTAATTTTTCATGGTCATGAAAACGATAATTCTCTGCTCCTAAGCCCAATGAGTGATGCCACTTCAATCTAGTTTCTTTCCAGTAGGCATACCATTTCATCTCTTCGCCAGGACGTACAAAAAATTGCATTTCCATTTGTTCAAACTCACGCATTCTAAAAATAAATTGTCTTGCTACAATTTCATTTCTAAAGGCTTTTCCTGTTTGTGCAATACCAAAAGGAATTTTCATTCTTCCCGTTTTTTGCACATTTAAGAAGTTTACAAAAATACCCTGAGCTGTTTCTGGACGTAAGTATAAATCTGTTGCACTTTCGGCAGAGG